>JADZFJ010000096.1 GCA_020849935.1 Crocinitomix sp.
ATCCAAGCTCAAGAAGCATTGCGCCAAGCTCATGACAAGGCGGATGCAGAAAGAGACAAAGAAGCACGATCAAAACGATCATTTGTTAACCTAATGAATGGTGATTTTTTGTCGCGCGATCAATTTATTAAAAACATGCCTTTCGTTTTTTTTGTAGGGTTTTTATTGGTGATTTTAATTGGTTGGGGTTATTACGCCGAAACAATTACCAAAAAAGAAGTCCGCTTAGAAACCGAATTAGCGGAGTTAAATTCTGAATTCTTTACGCTTGGAAGCGAATACAATACAAAACGCGGGCGAAGATATATCGCCCAACAATTAGAAGGAACAGGGGTGGTTGAGAGTGTCAATTCACCACGAAAAATAAGAGTTAAAAAGTACATTTTCGAAATTGGAAAATAAGAAGGAAATAGTATTAAAAAGTTATGTGCTATACATTGTCGTAGCAATAGCAATGCTGATCGTTATCGGTCGGGTCATTGCTATTCAATATGGCAATGTCGTTCCTGTTCCTAAAGTTGCCGATGGTGATAGCCTAAGTTCTGCTGAAATTCCAACTCGCATCGACTCTATTTTACCAATCAGAGGCCGTATTTTATCTGACGATGGAAGTGATTTGGTAACTTCCATTCCATTTTACAATATCCACGCTGATTTATCGGTGATTTCAGATAAACTTTTTCAAGAAGTGGATTCATTGGCCTACCACTTGGCATTGGTTTTTCCAGAAAAAACGAAGGAAGAATGGAACCGAGATTTGAGAAAAGGAAGAAGCGATAAAAGTCAATATTTTCCTATCCAAAACAATATTAAATACGATGTTTTACAGCAAGTAAGAGATTTTCCAATTTTTAGAGCGGGCAAATACAAAGGTGGTTTTATCGAAGAAATGCAATCAAAACGCCAACGTCCGTATGGAATTTTAGCAGAACGAACCTTAGGGTCTAAACGTGAAGGTGCTGCGGATGTGGGATTAGAGGGAGCTTTTGATGAATACTTAGCAGGTGAATATGGCTTAATCGCAAAACAATATGTGAGTAATGGTTGGAAACCTGTTTCAGGTGATTATTTAAAAGATCCAGTGCCAGGTGCTGATATTGTCACTTCGCTTGATATTGATATTCAAGACGTAGCAGAAAACGAATTGAAAAAACAATTAGAAGAGCAAAAAGCCTTGTACGGATCAGTAGTTTTGATGGAAGTAGAGACAGGATTTGTCAAAGCAATTGCCAACCTAAAACGTGGAGATGATGGCGAGTATTACGAATCATTTAACTACGCCATTGGACAAAAAACGGATCCAGGATCAACCTTTAAATTGGCATCTTTAATGGCGCTTTTGGAAGATGGGCGTGGAAGCATCACCGACACCGTCAACGCAAAAGGTAAATACCAATTTTACAACCATGTCATCGACGATACCAGTCCTTGGGGCTATGGAAAAATCACCATTCAACATGCGTTTGAAGTTTCTTCAAACGTATTTGCTGAAATCATTAATAAAGCGTATTCTAAAGATCCACAACGATTTATTAACCGCCTTAAATCATTTGGTTTAGGGAATAAATTGAATTTAGACATCGTTGGTGAACCTAAGCCCGTTTTAAAAAATCAAGGGGAAGATGGTTGGTCCGGAATTACCTTACCACAAATGGCGATTGGTTACGAGGTTGAAATCACCCCTATCCAATTACTCGCATTTTATAATGCCGTGGCAAATGATGGTGAATATGTCAAACCTCAATTTGTCACCGAAGTAATTCGAGATGGCAAGTCGATTAAAAAGTTTGAAAAAATAGTTATCAAAGATAAAATCTGTTCACAATCAACCATTAACAGTTTAAAAATTTGTCTTGAAGGAGTGGTTGAACGAGGCACAGGTGAAAATTTGGAGAGTACTAACTTTAAAATTGCAGGTAAAACCGGGACGGCAAAACTAGCCAATGGTTCAGAAGGATATAGTAATTTTTATCAAGCTTCTTTTGCAGGTTACTTCCCCGCAGACGAACCAAAATATTCATGTATTGTGGTCATTGCAGGACCAACAAAACAAATTTATGGCGCACAAGTTTCAGGAACAGTGTTTGCAAGTATTGCCAATAAAGTCTATTCATCTTCATTGCAATATCACCCAAATTATAATGGATTGCCGATCAACAAAAAAAGTTTTCCAAATGTAAAGGCGGGTAGCGCTGCTAAAACACAAGCTGCCTTAAATGCGCTCCACTTGGATTATGCTTATCAAGCGGCAAATGCAAAATATGTTTACACTCAACAACAAGAAAGTGGATTGGTAATCAAACCAAGAATTGTGGACAAAACTTATGTGCCGAATGTCTTAGGAATGCCACTTTCTGATGCCGTTTACCTGCTCGAAAACTATGGGTTAAAGGTCGTTTCGCAAGGGAGTGGAAAAGTAATTTCTCAGTCTATCAATCCAGGGGTCATCCTTGTGAAAGGTAAAGTAATACAATTGGTTTTAGGATAATGCAAATTTTACAAGACATATTATATAAAGTTGGTTTGATCAGTGTTCAAGGTTTGTTAGACCGTGAAGTGAGTCAAATTGATTTTGATTCACGTGAAGTTCAAACAAATTCATTGTTTGTTGCTGTGCGTGGAACACAAGTAGATGGGCATTTGTATATAGATAAAGCGATTGACAAAGGTGCAATGACGATTGTGTGTGAAGAGCTCCCACTCACACTTAACGATCAAATTACGTATTTGCAAGTCAAAGATGCGCATCAAGCCTTGGCACTGTTGGCCGCCAATTTTTATGGAAATCCATCTAAACAGTTAACCTTAGTTGGCATTACCGGTACCAACGGAAAAACAAGCACCTGTACACTTTTACATGATGTGTTTACCGAGATGGGTTTTGTATGCGGTTTATTGTCAACGGTTGTCAATAAAATTGGAAAAAGAGAAGTGCCAGCTACGCACACTACGCCAAATCCCGTTGCTTTAAATGCTTTGTTAAAGGAAATGGTGGACGAAGGTTGCCAGTATTGTTTTATGGAGGTAAGTTCTCATGCCATTCATCAAAATCGAATTGCAGGATTGGATTTTAAAATTGCAGGATTTACCAACATCACGCATGATCACCTTGATTATCATAAGACGTTTAAAGAATACATTGCTGCAAAGAAAAAATTCTTCGATGAATTAAGTTCTAATGCCATCGCTTTGGTCAACATCGATGATTCGAATGGGTTAGTGATGGTTCAGAATTCCAATGCAAAAGTGCGAACCATTGCGATGAAAACCTTGGCAGATTTTAAGGTAAAAATCATCGAAAATTCTTTTTCAGGATTGGTATTGGAAATTAATCGCCACGAACTATGGACCAATTTGATTGGTGGATTTAATGCCTACAATTTATTGATGGTGTATGCGGTAGCTGTCTCCTTAGAAATGGATGAAATTGAAGTGCTCACCACTTTAAGCAAATTGAAACCAGTTGAAGGGAGATTCGAGCAATTTGTATCCACCTCTGGAATTGTAGCCATTGTGGATTATGCGCATACCCCTGATGCACTTAAAAATGTATTGTCTACGATTCAAGCCGTGCGCACACGAAATGAAGAAGTGATCACGGTGGTTGGATGCGGAGGCGATCGCGATCGAACAAAACGACCGTTGATGGCAGAAATTTCTGCGCAATTCAGCGACAAGGTGATTTTAACGTCAGACAATCCGCGTTCAGAAGATCCTGAGGCCATCATCACTGAAATGAAAGCAGGAATATCAGCGGAGAAATCTGCAAAAGTAATGGCAATCACCAACCGCGAAGAAGCCATAAAAGTTGCTTGCACCTTAGCAAAATCAGGTGACATTTTATTGGTGGCAGGAAAAGGTCATGAAAAATACCAAGAGATAAAAGGCGTACGATTCCCTTTTGATGATCTCTCACTTTTAGTAAAAACTCTTAAAAATTTAAATAAATAATGTTGTACTATTTATTTACATACCTCGATGAAATAGGCATGCCGGGTGCTGGACTATTCCATTTTATTTCCTTCCGCGCAGCAATGGCGATTATTACCTCATTGTTGATTTCAATGGTTTTTGGAAAAAGAATCATTCGAATGTTACGCAATCAACAAATAGGTGAATCTGTTCGCGATTTGGGCTTGGCTGGACAAAAGGAGAAAGAAGGAACTCCGACTATGGGGGGATTAATTATTTTGGCGTCCATCATTATCCCAACCTTGCTTTTTGCAAAATTGGAGAACATCTATGTCATCGTTATGCTAGTGGCGACAGTGATGCTCGGTACAATTGGTTTTATTGATGATTATATTAAAGTATTTAAGAAAAACAAAGCAGGTCTTGCCGGACGTTTTAAGGTAGTTGGACAAATTTTGGTGGGAACTTTTGTTGGAGCAGTACTTTATTTTCATCCAGATGTTCAAGTGCATGAAAAAGTTTCTTCATCAGCTGTAATTGCTAACAGTGTCGAAGTATCGCATTTGCATAAATCGAACGAAAGTTCGGAAGATACAAAATGGGTGAAAACCAAAGATATGACCACCACCATTCCTTTTGTCAAAGGAAATGAATTTAACTACAATTGGATTATTGGCGACACTAACAGCAGTTACGGTTGGTTGATTTTTATTCCGATTGTGATCTTCTTGGTAGTTGCCATTTCGAATGGAGCAAATATGACCGACGGATTGGATGGACTTGCAACAGGTACTTCTGCCATTATTGGAATCGCTTTGGCCATTTTCGCCTATGTTTCTGGTCACATTGAATTTGCAGATTACCTCAATGTCATGTACATTCCGTATTCGTCCGAGCTCGTTATTTTCATCTCCGCGTTTATGGGGGCTTGTATCGGATTTTTGTGGTATAACTCTTATCCTGCACAAGTTTTTATGGGCGATACAGGAAGTTTAGCCTTGGGTGGAATCATCGCTGTGTTTGCGGTGGTGATCCGTAAGGAGTTATTGATTCCAGTATTATGTGGTGTTTTTATTGTCGAAAATCTGTCGGTGATTCTACAAGTTGGCTGGTTTAAATTCACCAAACGAAAATATGGCGAAGGTCGACGAATCTTTAAAATGGCTCCACTTCATCACCATTACCAAAAGCTAGGAATGCACGAAGCTAAAATCGTTTCTCGCTTCTGGATTGTCGGCGTATTGTTGGCTGTCATCGCCATTGTAACCTTAAAATTAAGATAGTAAAAAGCTAAAAATTAACTTGTTTGAAAACAAATTATAAAAATATTGCAATTCTTGGTGCTGGCGAAAGCGGAGTAGGTGCGGCCCTTTTGGCAAAAGCGAAAGGAATGATTCCTTTTGTCTCAGATAAAGGCAAAATCAAACCTTCGTATGAAAAGGAATTGATTGAGAATGGAATTGAATTTGAGGCGGAACAACATTCTGAAGACCGAATATTAGCTGCCGACCTGATTATTAAAAGTCCTGGTATTCCTGACAAGGTGGACATTATTAAAAAGGCGATTGCAAAACAAATTCCTATCATCAACGAAATTGAATTTGCTGGAAAATACACCACCAAAAAAACGGTTTGTATCACCGGTAGTAACGGTAAAACCACTACAACGCTATGGATTCACCACATCCTTAAAAATGCAGGGTTAAATGTTTCTATGGGTGGAAACATTGGGCAATCGTTCGCACGCCAAGTGATTGAAGATTTACCAGATGTCTATGTTCTTGAATTAAGTTCATTCCAATTAGATGGCATGTTTGATTTTAAGGCAGACATCGCCATCCTCTTGAATATTACGCCGGATCATTTAGACCGTTACGACTACACCATGCAAAATTATGTGAATTCAAAATTTAGAATTACACAAAATCTTACTGCAAATGACTGGTTCGTTTACAATGCAGACGATCCCGAAATTACAAAAGAAATGCTCGCAAGAGATATTAAAGCCAAGCTAGCCCCTTTTTCGATTACCGAAAGAAATGGCATGGCCGCTTATTTAGACAACAACCAAATCATATTAAACTTAAAACCAGAATTAATTATGTCAATTCACGATTTATCCCTCAAAGGAAAACACAATGTTCAAAATTCAATGGCAGCAGGTATTGCTTCTAAAATTTTAGAAATTAGAAACGAAAATATCCGAGAAAGCCTCTCTGATTTTAAAAATGTCGAGCACCGACTTGAGTTTGTTGCAAAAGTAAATGGAATCGAATTTATCAACGATTCGAAAGCAACGAACATCAATTCGGTTTGGTATGCCCTTGAAAGCATGTTAAACCCAACTGTATGGATTGTGGGTGGGGTTGATAAAGGAAATGACTACGAGTCATTATTACCTTTGGTACAAGAAAAAGTAAAGGCGATCGTGTGTCTTGGTGTTGACAATTCAAAAATCATCAAAGCATTTGGTGGGGTAGTTAGTCAAATCGGAGAAGCAAAATCTGCGATGGAAGCGGTTTCAATGGCCTACCGTTTTGGCAAAAATGGGGACACTGTTTTATTATCTCCTGCATGCGCAAGTTTCGATTTATTTGAAAGCTATGAAGACCGAGGAAAACAATTTAAATTTTGTGTAAGAGGACTTTAGTCAACCGGCGATAAAAATCAGTGAGAAACCTGTTTAAATATCTTGGTGGGGACAAAAACATCTGGGTGATTTCGCTTTTGTTAGGCGTTATTTCAGTTGTTTCTGTGTTCAGTTTCATCCCTATTTTGGTGAAGGTGAAAGGACTAAGCTATTCTTACTTGTTTTTTAAACATTTTATTCTTTTGGCGCTCGGTTTTGTGCTGATGTTCGCCATCCATAAAGTGCCGTTGAAAGTGTTTTCGAAGTTATCAAAAATGCTTTTTTACATCTCCATTGTTTTATTGGTTTTAACAATGTTGGTGGGCGAAAGTGTCAACGGCGCCGATCGATGGTTGAAAATACCATTTGTACCCTTCTCGTTTCAAACCTCTGATTTTGCGAAATTAAGTTTGATTATTTACCTCTCCCGTCAGTTGGTAAAGCGAAAAGAACAATTTAATGATTTCAAAATTGTGGCAAGGTATATTTTATTGCCCATTGGAATTACGATTTTCTTGATTCTCCCATCCAATTTATCCACCGCTTTATTGGTTGGGATCATTTCGTTAGTCATGTTAATTTTGGCGAAATTTCCGTGGAAATGGATTGGTTTGTCCGTGAGTAGCGCGGTTGGAATGTTTTTATTGTTGATTACGATCGCAAAGTTTCAACCAGAAATTTTACCTCGGGTCGAAACATGGCGATTACGTATTGTGCGAATGTTCAGCGACGAAAGTCAACTGGATCCAACCGAGAATATGCAAATTAACAATGCCTTAGCAGCGATTAAAAACGGAAGTTTTACCTATTCAAATGGGGCCTTTCACGGACCAGAATTGCCTGGAAATGGGGTTCTGAAACATTGGATTCCTGAGGCTTATGCCGATTTTTATTTTGCCGCATTGATTGAGGAAGGAGGTTTACCAACCGCCATTTTCATTATTATGCTTTACATGTGGTTGTTTTTTAGATTTATAAAAATTGGCTTAGCTGCCGATGATAATTTTACCATGTTGGTGGTGATGGGGATTTCGATTATGGTGATGACCCAAGCCTTGGTGAACATGATGGTGAGTACCAAATTAATGCCTGTAACAGGACAAAACATGCCACTTCTGAGTATGGGAGGAACTTCGGCGTGGTTTACCTGTATTGCTTTTGGGATGATTTTAGGAATCAGTCGTGAGGAGAACCGAAAAGCGCGGGCTGCGCAAGACGCTCAAACAGAACCTGCTTAATTTAATTAGAATCGCTTAAAAAAATAAGAAATGCCAATTCAAAAAGTAATCATAAGTGGAGGCGGAACAGGAGGACACATCTTCCCCGCCATTGCGATTGCTGACGCGATCAAAAGGAAATATCCTACCGCCGATATTTTATTTGTTGGCGCCGAAGGTAAAATGGAAATGGAAAAAGTGCCCAAGGCTGGGTATCCAATTGTCGGTTTACCAATTAGAGGCATTCAACGTCGGTTGACTTTTAAGAATTTTTTGGTGCCTTTTAAATTGATTGCGAGTTTGTGGAAGGCGAAACGAATTATTAAAGAGAAACAACCAGATATTGTGATTGGAGTGGGAGGATATGCCAGTGCAGCCGTTTTGCGAGTTGCCTCTAAAAGAAATATTCCTACCTTAATTCAAGAACAAAATTCATACCCTGGAATCACCAATAAATGGTTGGCAGGAAGAGTTTCTAAAATCTGCGTGGCCTACGAAAATCTCGATCGGTTTTTTCCAAAAGAGAAAATTGTCTTAACTGGAAACCCCGTTCGAAATGAAATGGTTTTGATTGAAGGGAAACGAGAAGAAGCCTTTAATTTCTTCGGATTAGATCCTGCAAAAAAAACGATTTTGGTGATTGGAGGAAGTCTAGGCGCGCGCACCTTAAATATGTGTTTTAAGAAAGAATTAAAAACCTTGTTGGCGCAAGACATCCAATTAATTTGGCAATGTGGTGGTGCTTATTTTAATACGCTAAAGGCAGATTTAGGAGAAGATATTTCATCAAAAGGACTTTATCTGGCTGATTTTATTTTTAAAATGGACTTGGCCTATGCGGCAGCTGATTTGATAGTGACCCGAGCTGGTGCGATTTCGGTTTCTGAAGTTTGTTTGGTGGGTAAGCCTGTTATTTTAGTGCCGTCTCCAAATGTTTCTGAAGATCATCAAACATAAAATGCAAAAGCCTTAACTTCTATTCAAGCTGCCGTTTTAATTGAAGATGCAGCGGTGGAGTTTTCGTTGATGGACAAATGTATTGAATTGGTAAAGGACGAGGAAGCTTGCAAATTACTTTCTCAAAATATCTCCAAATTAGGAATTCCTGATGCGGCAGAGCGAATTGTAAATGAAATTGAAAAGTTGGTATAAGTTGACCATTAAGAAAAAATAAACCTGTGAATTTTGATCAAATAAATAAAGTCCATTTTATAGGCATCGGAGGAATCGGAATGAGTGCCCTTGCGCGCTATTTTAAGAGTCAAGGTAAAGTAGTTTCAGGCTATGATAAAACAGAAACTGTGCTCACACAAAATTTGGTTGCCGAAGGGATTCATGTTTATTATGTCGATCAAGGGGAATCGGTGTTGACTAACTTATCTCCCGAAGATACTTTGGTGGTTTATACACCTGCCATTCCTGCTGGCTTTCAAGAATTAAATGTCTTGATGCAAAATGGGTTTTATGTCATCAAACGCGCCAAGGCATTGGGCATTATTTCAAGTGCTTTTGAAACTTTTGCCGTGGCGGGAACGCATGGAAAAACAACTACGAGTGCAATTTTGGCCCATGTCCTTTATTCAACACGAGAAAAATGTAATGCTTTTATCGGTGGAATTACCTCGAATTACAATTCAAATTGTCTAATTGATGCCGATGCGAAACGGGTCGTGGTGGAAGCGGATGAGATTGATCGGTCTTTTTTACAATTGATGCCAAATCACGCCATTATTACCACCATGGATTCGGATCATTTGGATATTTATGGAGACAGCGAACATTTACTTCAATCATTCAACGATTTTATTAACCTTGTTGATACCAGCGGGTGGGTATTTTTAAATGCGAAACTCGATGTTTCCTCTTTTAAGTTTAACCACATCCATCGCCAAACTACGTATGGTTTTGCGCCGAATGCGGCTTGGCGAGGTGAGAATTTAAGGAACATCAACGGAAGGTTTTATTTTGATATTCATGCCAATGGGCATGTTTTTGAGGCGGTAGAATTTGGCTTGCCAGGAAAACACAATGCGGAAAATGCCTTGGCGGTTTTTGGTTTGTGTAAAAGTTTGGGAATCCCAGAAACTGAAATTCGGATTGCTTTCAAAACATTTAAAGGAGTTAAACGTCGATTTGATTTCCACATTCGGCGCGATGATTTGGTGATTATTGATGATTATGCGCATCATCCAACCGAAATAACCGCATTTTTATCTTCACTCCGCGAAATTTATCCAACAAAAAAAATAACGACTGTTTTTCAACCACATTTGTTTAGTCGTACTAGAGATTTTATGCAAGAATTTGCCCGTTCGTTAGAATTAACAGACGAGCTTTTTTTGTTAGACATCTATCCAGCCCGTGAATTGCCGATGGAAGGAATTACTAGCAAAGTATTGTTTGACCAAATTCATTTAAAAGACAAACATCTCAGTTCAAAAGAAACCATTGTCGCAGATTTGCAAAAATCACCGAAAGAAGTATTGGTAATTGTCGGAGCTGGAGATATTGACACCTGTGTTTTACCAATTGTGAAGGCTTATTCTGAATGAAACGATGGCTTAAAAATACCATTTGGATCTGCTCCATTATTGCCGTAGCAATTGGGATGAGTTTTGTGAATTCTGCACAGAAACAAGTGGTGATGGGTTTGCCTATTGTCAAAATCGATCTGTATGAAGACATGCTGTTTCTAACAACAGATGATATTTTAAATCGCCTCATTGATCAGGATTTAATTGGGATTAATAAAAAGTATACCGAAATGGATTTGAATGAGATAGAGCAATTTTTGTCTCAACTTCCAGAAGTAAAAACGGTAGATGTTTACACCCATTTAGGAGGTGCATGGAATATCGACATTTCTTTGAGAAGACCCATTGCTCGGATCTTTAATTTAGACGGAAGTAGTTGTTATTTGGACAGTGATGGGACCCTTATGCCACTCTCTCCAAAATACACCGCGCACATTTTGGCCATCACAGGATATGTCAATGAAAAGGATCTAACGAAAGATGTAAACAAAATAATCAACAATGACAGTTTGAAAACTATTGAAATCCTCGATGATTTGTATGAAATATCGAACTATGTTTGTTCCGATGAATTCCTATCAGCTCAATTTATGGAAGTTCATGTGAATCAATACAACGAATTTGAGCTGATACCAAGGGTTGGAAACCAACGGATTTTATTTGGAAAAGCAGTTGATATTGCTGGGAAATTTAAAAAGTTGGAAATTTTTTACTCTGAAGGATTAAGTAGAGCAGGGTGGGAGAATTATGATACGATTAACGTCATGTTTAAGAGCCAAGTTGTTTGTTCGAGAAGATGAGTGAAGATAAACTAGAAATTAAAAGTGAATCGGGTAGTTAAAAGCAGGTTCGAGTCACACATTAAAAGGTAAATATATGTC
>JADZFJ010000097.1 GCA_020849935.1 Crocinitomix sp.
ATTCAACGCATTGGCGAATTTAATCCCATTAAAATAGATACTGGAAAAGTCAACGACAAACCATTTTTAGGAACCTGCGGTTTTGGTTTTGATGCGCATGTAGCACATAAATTTGATACTTTTGGGAAACGTGGCCTAATTTCTTACATCAAATTGGTGATTTCTGAATACGCGAAATACGAAATGCCTACTATCCGAATTTCTGGAAAAAATTTTGAAGAAGTAAAAAATGTGATTCTTTGCAGTGTCGCCAATTCGGCGCAATTTGGCAATGGTTTTACGATTTCGCCAAATTCTGATATTCAGGATGGTATTTTTGAATTGGTTTTTTTGGAACGATTTCATTGGATCAAATCGCCCATCATAGCTTCGAAATTTTTCTCCCGTTCGATTCATACGTCCAAATACTTTAGTCGACGTGATTTTTCGGAAGACATTTCTATCAAAATTGAGACTTCTCAACCGTGTGTTTATCATATTGATGGCGAACCTTTTTCGGATACAAATGAATTTAAATTAACCATCGAACCAAAAAGTTTGACAGTAATTTGAACCAGTTGTGAATAAAATTGAGGTGGAAATCTTATTTGTATTAAATTGAGTATCTATATTTAACCAAAAAGTCTATGTTTTTACTTTTCATGCCGTTAGCTGTAATTACGATCATCTTAGGTATTATATTTAGTTTACTCGCCTACACCAATCGGAATCATTCCTTTTTTATCGTTGGATTAATATTCAGCATTATTTCAGGAATTATGCTCCTATTTCAAATAAAAAACTTATTTATCCTTCTCAAGGATAGTGACTTGATGGCTATGGCTTTTGTCGCTGCTTGGATAGGATCGATTGTCTTTTTAGTGCTCTCAAAATCACAACAAAAACAAAATTCCGACGATGGTTTAGCCGATTCATTTCTCGATTCAATCATCGATGAGCCAAACGACGACAATGAATACACTGTGAAATAAGTGCTATTTAGTTTGTACGAGTTTCCCCTTTTTAAAGTCTTTAATCTTCCTTGCCACCAAGAAAATCCCAAAAAGTACCAGCGGAATACTCAACAATTGTCCCATATTTACCCCATAATTCGCGGCAAAACTGGCATCATCGGTTCCTCCCTGATTTTCTTTCAAATACTCAATAAAGAAACGCGCAGTGAACAACATGGCAAAAAATGCCCCTAATAAAAATCCTTTTAATTGTGAGGCATTGGTGCGCCAAAAAAGCCACATTAAGATGCCAAAAATAAATAAGTAACAGAGTGCTTCGTACAATTGTGTTGGATAACGATTTGGAACAGCGGCCAAGTATTCGGCGTATTGTGGATTATTAGCGATTTCGCTATACGCATCATGGAGACTTTTTTTCTCGGTAATTTCCATGGCTTGAAAACCGCTAATATCATGTCTTAAAAATTTGAACCCACTGGTAGAATTAGTCACTTTTCCAACAATTTCATGGTTAAACAGGTTCCCTAAACGAATTAAAAAAGCGGCAAAAGCGGCAGGTACTACCAAACGATCGAGGATATAAAAAACAGGTTGCTTTAACACTAACTTCGACAATAAATACGCAGCAATAATCATTCCTATCGTTCCACCATGACTGGCAAGACCACCTTCCCAAATTTTTAGCATGTCAAGCGGATTATCCTTATAACTTGCCCAATCATAAAAAAAGATATGTCCAAAACGAGCGCCTAAAATTCCCCCAATCAACGAATAAATAAGAATTTTGTCCATCCAAAAAGCAGGTGCCTTTTCAAATTTTAACATCCTATCCAAAATCCGATAGCCGATTAAAAAACCAAGCGCCCACATAATGCCATACCAAGCTGGTAATTTCCACGCAGGAATCACTCGAGGCTCAAAATTCCAAACAATTTCTCGTATATTCACTTCACTAATTTTTTACGAATTTAAACAATATCTTGGCTTTAATTTAAATTGTTGAAAAACGGTTAAAGATTAAACTTTTTAATCCATTCAAATTTAAGAAAAAACAAGACCTTTGTACTGAATTCTCATTCGATAAAGATATGTCAAAAAAACACAATTTTGGAGCAGGTCCCTGCATTCTTCCCCAAGAAGTATTTGAAGAAGCTGCAAAGGCTGTTATTGATTTTAATGGACTTTCAATTTTAGAAATTTCACACCGAAGCACTGAATTTGTGGCGGTGATGGATGAAGCAATTGCTTTGGTAAAAGAAGCATTGGACGTTCCGAAAGGGTATTCGGTGCTGTTTTTGCAAGGCGGCGCTAGTTTAGGTTTTTTAATTGCGGCGGTTAACCTTTGTGGTAAATACAAAAAAGCAGCCTATGTCGATACAGGAGTTTGGGCCAGTAATGCGATTAAAGAAGCAAAATTAGCGGGACTTGACGTGGAGATTATTGCCAGTTCGAGAGATAAAAATTACACTTATATCCCTAAAAATATTGAATTAAATTCGGAGGTGGATTATCTTCATTTCACCTCTAACAATACCATTTACGGAACACAATTTAAGACCTTTCCAAAAGTGAACGTTCCGTTAGTTTGCGATATGTCTTCGGATATTTTTTCGAAAAAAATTAATGTGGCTGATTTCGATTTGATTTATGCAGGTGCTCAAAAAAATCTGGGACCAGCAGGAGCTACCTTATTTATTGTCAAAGAGGAAATTTTGGGTAAATCGACATTTGGAAGCATTCCTAGCTATTTAAATTTGGAATTACATCACAAAAAAGAATCGATGTTTAATACTCCTCCAGTGTTTTCTGTCTATGTTTCGATGCTGAATTTACGTCATTTGATAAAAAC
>JADZFJ010000098.1 GCA_020849935.1 Crocinitomix sp.
ATGGGTTAAGCGAATAACATGAACCGATAACGCAAAAAAGAAAAGAACTACTGCAACTAGGAATCTGTAAAGAGCATTGGTTGCGGTGGGTCGATTTTTTGCTAGGGTCAAAGGGGTATTTGCTCCATGTATCAAGAGGTTAACAAAAGGACAAGGTTACCGATTGTCCGTACTTCGTCAAACAGGAAGAATCCATAAAGCTTGAAAAAATATGTGAGAAGGGGTATGGTCTCTACACTGAAACCCCAAAATACAATCTGTTCGATATTTAGGATCGTTTTGAAAGACTCCTATTTCTTCTCCTTAGCTTCTGTGAATTCCGCAAAGAAATCAGCAGGGGAGATTCCATGAGCATCAAGTATTTTAAAGAGTGACGAGACTGTAAAGTTGGACCCCTGCTCCATACGCCACACTTGCATTCGCCCAATTTCATTATCCCACGCAAAGTGCTCATAATTGGTATAGCCTGCTTCAATACGAAGCCGTTGAATTTTATCCCCGATAGCCTTCATACGTGGATCAAGTTCTTTCTTGGGTTGTGGTAATTTTTCAAGTGCCATTGATTCGTGTATTTAATACTACAAAGATGAGACGATTCTTTGTGTTATGTTACACAAAATATATGTATCTTTTATGGTGTAACGTAAAAGTAATTTACCTATATTTGCCTCGGCTTTCGACTCAAAGCCCATATAATCAATTATATATAACCAGTTTTCACCCGAGTCACGGAAACACAACACAACAACACAATGAAAAAGACAATCATAATGTTGACATGCCTAGGACTTTTTTTTATGGGATGTCGTAAAAATTACACTTGCGAATGCGAAGATATCGATGGAAATTCGAATTCAACAAATTTTGAAAATATGACCAAGAAAGGTGCTAAAGCAGTCTGTAATGAGCGCACGGACACCTATGAATATTGCCACCTAAAATAGGGTAGTTCACCAAATTATATGACCTATATATCACTATTTCTGATGATATATAGGTCATATTTTAATGCGAATTTTATCACCACTAAAATAATCCATTAAGAAAAGAAAATAGATACACATAACCATGCTCACTATCAATGAAACATAAAAAACAAAATAAATTATGAAAAGAATAACACAAACCTTCCTCTTGGGGTTTCTCTTCTACTCCTGTGGAGCGGAACAACCCTCATCAATAGACATCGAAGGCGAATCGCCTTCGAATAAACTGAGTCAAGAAAAAGCACTGAGTATTTTACAAGAAGAGTATACAGGAGATGGATGCTCGGGTAGAGTTTCAAGCTACACCAACGCTGCTTTTAACAAAATTAATCAATACACGACTGAATTGGCATTATTTGAAGAACTTTCAAATGCAGGATTGGTAGAATTGAATATTGGCTACTCAAAATTTGGGTATAACGAAGCCAGTATTTCTTGTACTGAAGAATCGATAAAAAAATATAAAGGATTCAAAGAGTCTGGATCTGGAACACCGTGGGTCCTCATAACACAAGAGTATGCTACTAAGGTATTAGGAATATCTCATAATGAGGACGAAACGGAGGCCACCGTACTTTTTGAAACGATCTCAAAAGAAACCCCTTTCTATATCATAGCCACCGAAAATGGTAGAGAAAAATGCCCGCTAGGAGACCTCAATGAACGTGAAGCCACTTTTATCAAATACGATACAGGTTGGAAATTGAAAAAAGAAGATTAACTAAATACCTATAACATGAACACAATACAGAAAATTTTATTGTTATTGATATTTCTTGGTATCAATAACAGTTATGGACAAGCCCTTGTATGGGCTACAGGTACACAAGGAAAAGGTGGCGTTGAAACCCATGAAGTAGATTTTGACAATGAAGGAAATGTTTATTCAGTTGGCGATTTCACTGACAGCATTGATATTGATCCATCTGATGAGGAACATATTTTAGAATGTAATCTCGATCCTGCTTTGGGTTATGGACTTGACGGATACATCCAAAAAATGGACAAGCATGGCAATCACCTTTGGGCTTATAGATTTGGTAGTTTTCGATCTGACGCTTTTTCCTCGATTGTGGTTGATGATGAAAATAATCTCTACGTTTTAGGTTATTTTTCTGACACCGTTGATTTTGACTTAAAAGAAACGGTTCACGAAATTGCAACCACAGGGACGCATGCGGGATGTGTAATAAAGTATGATGAAGATGCTAATCTTTTATGGACATATATTTTTGAACCACTTCACCGTCTGCATGGAATAACACATGATAATGATGGTAATGTATACATAACAGGTGAAACTAATACTCAATATATTTTTATTGCAAAATTATCACCTTCTGGAACTCTCCTTTGGGCACATGAATTTGGTGAGGACAATGCGTGGGGTTTAGCTCTTGATTGTGATGACGAAAATAATGTCTACATCTCTGGAAAGATCACTGATATTGTGGATTTTGACCCAAGTGATGAGGAATATATTGAGGGAGAACCATCTCAAATACGAACCTTCATTGTTAAACTTACCTCTGAAGGAAACCTTGTTTGGGTAAAAAGTATTAACCTTAGCCACATGGATGTCACTGACCTAGAAATATCACCTGATGGACTCGTATGTATCGTCGGTGAAATACACGGTGCGGGAGATATTGACCCAGGAATTGAAGTTTTTAATATAAATGCAGTTGGATTAAGACTGTTTGCCTATGCACTCAATCTAGATGGTGAATTTGCATGGATACGCTACGCTCGAAATACTGACGGCGGTAGTAAAGCTTTGTCTCTTGAATGTAATGAAGATGAAATATTTGTCACAGGAACATTTTCGAAGGAACTTGAATTATTAACCAGTGATGAAAGTCTAGTGGGTATTTCGGCTACAGGAACAGTCGGATTTGATGGTTTTATCTATCGCTTGAAAACAAACGGAGACCTTAACTCCTTGCACGGATTTGGAGGTGAACTTGGTGATAAAGGAAATTGTATCAGAATAGATGAAGATGGAAGTCTTTATACTTGTGGATATTTTCAAGACACTTGTAATATAGACCCATACGGTGACGGCTTCGATTTAATTCGAGATGTCGGTTATTCACATTCAGGATACATTCAAAAAATTGACTTGACTGAATCGGCTGATATAATCCAAACGAACACAACCTACAAAATTGAAATATATCCAAATCCCTTCCAAAAAGATTTATATATAGAATCTTTTGATGCCCAAATCACATCAGCTAGAGTAATCTCAGTGAATGGGCAAGAAGTCTCTGCATTTGCGAATTTGCAGGGACTATCACACCTAAACTTAGAAGAACTTCCGCTTGGCATCTATTTTCTACATTTAACCAACCAATTGGGAATAGTATCCACTCACAAAATAATTAAAACCTAATATTTATTTTTACCAAATAATAGAGCAACAGGAAACGTTAAGTTACGAAAAATGAATAATTTTAATGACCAATTATATTCGAATCTCCATCAAGTTTTGGGTTAATTAAAATGGAGGTTAGCAGTCACCTACGGGTGACTGCTTTTTGTTTCCAAAAAAAGCGAAAATAGTTCCCTCAAAACTTGGATAAATAAAAAACATGTGTGACATTTCCCAAAGTTAAAAACAATGAAAATACATGAATTAATCATCACGAGAAAACTGCTTCTCCACCTGAAATCTCTCCATCAAAACGAACGGCTCTTGCCAATCCCTGATGCTTTTCAAAATCTGCTCACAAGAGAAGATTTATTGGCTATCATTGAACACATGACCGAAGGATTACGTCATGAGGATGATCCAGATTTTCTCCTGCTTACGGATGCAGAATTACTCAAATATATTGCTGACCAGTATTATATTCTTGACTATCTGATCTTCCAAATTGAAAGGGAAGTAGGGATTTAATATTGTAGAGAACCTCGTCTCATCAGCTACGAGATAACCATCTCATAGTGAATTTTTCGTGTTGCTCAATCACGGTTCATCACGCCATGATAAAAAATGTGGGCGATATAGGATAGAACTAAATCAAGTTCCAAAACTTCATATCCTTTATCCGACCCTAAGCCAACTTCTGGCCATGAAAACCCCTATTACCTATTACGGAGGAAAACAGAAACTCGTTTCTCTCATTCTTCCCAATATTCCACAGCACACCGTCTACGTTGAACCCTTTGTAGGTGGTGGGGCGATCTTTTTTGCAAAACCACCTTCGTA
>JADZFJ010000099.1 GCA_020849935.1 Crocinitomix sp.
TTCACGATTCGTCAATGGCGGAATCCCTTTCAATTTTTCAAAATGTGGCCAGCCATCTTCGTCATTTTTAACAAATTTATAAATGCCATAAGGCTCTAGAATTGTACAAATTGCAATGTGAATCAAATTCATTTTTTCATCCTTGCTAAATTCTTTGTACCCCATTCCCAATTCTTGTACCCCAATTAAAAGTAAAACTGTGTCCAATTCGAGCCCTTCCCCAAACTTCACCTCCAACTTTCGAATTAACGACCTAAAATTCAATTCTACCTTGTGATCCATACTAGTAAACAGTCCCTTGTTTGAAAATAAAAACGTATTTAATTCAGGGTACAAACTTCAGAATTATTTTTGTTACCATGAACTTTTTAGATTTAATATTAATAATTCCCTTGGTAATTGGCGGCTGGAGAGGATTCAAACGGGGTTTGGTTATCGAGGTTTTTACGCTTCTTGCCTTATTAGTTGGTATTTATGCAGGCATCCATTTTTCCGATTATTTGTCAACCATCTTAAAAGACAAAATGGGGTTTCAATCAGAATACCTACCCGCCATCTCCTTTACAATCATACTTTTAATGGTCGGCGCAATGGTCTATTTTGCAGGAAAAATCATTGAAAAAGCAGTCAATATCATTGCCTTATCCATGGCAAACAAAATTGCAGGCATGTGTTTTGGTGTCATTAAAATGCTCTACATTGTCAGCATCCTCCTCGTTTTATTCGAGGCCTACGAAGATTCAGAAAATTCCAAAAATTCAACCGTTCGGCAAGAATCGTTGCTGTATTCCCCAATCAAACACGTGTCGTTAACCACCATCCCTGCCTTAAAACACAGCAAATTATTTGTTAGGTTATTAAAAGATTCAAACGTAATCGACCAATATCAACCGTAACCTGAATCAATTTTTAAGTAAAGCTCTTTTTTTGGGCAAATCCCCTCAACAAGTTGTGGGGGGCGGGCTTTTTGCTCCCGCCTTACTTATGGCGCTTGAAATCGCCATAAGTAAGAGCTCCGCGCCAATCCCTTTTGCGATTACGCTGTAAATATCATCTTCATTCTTCAAGTAAAAAATCTATAAAATAGTCCTAACTAAAATATTTACCTATAAAAAATGGCTACTCCTTCATAATTCACTAAATTTGTGATAATGATGCGAAAATTGTTCATAGGTTTATCCCTAAGCATAAGTTTACTAGGTTTTTCTCAAGAACCTGATAAAGATGCTGGAGGAACCGTCATGCGACGAGAATTTTCATTTGGACTAAATTTCAACGCAAATGCTGGCGCAAATGGCTGGGGCACGGCATTCGATTATTCAATCCAAAAAACATATAAATACAAACAGAGTTTTGGCTTTACCGGCACCAACATTCGCCACCCAAAAGAGTTTAATGTGGTAAGTGTAAACGGCAGCTCACGTGGCTATTTTTATGGTAAATTGAATTCCTTAGTTTGTTTTATACATACCTACGGTGGTAAATTAATCCTCTTTCAAGCCAAACGCGAAAACGGCATCGAAATTTCTTATAAATGGCACCTTGGCCCATCATTTGGACTCTTAAAACCAGTCTACCTAAAAATTGCAAAATTTAATAGCAACCCCATCGACGAACGATACAATCCAGCAGTACACAATGCCGAAAATATTTCAGGTCGCTCCCCTTGGACAAAAGGCTTGGGTGAATCCGAAATAAAAATTGGGCTGTTTTTAAAAACAGGATTCGATTTTAATTTTTCAACAGTTACAAATAAAATTAGCGGTGGCGAAATAGGATTTATGGTCGATTTTTTTCCAACCTCCGCCCTTCAATTAGCTCATAATAATCCAAGTCAAAAAATTTTCCCCTCCTTGTACCTACAATTTAATTTAGGACAAAAATTATATTAACCACGAAAATGGAAGCAGGAATTTCAGAGAAAATTACAATAAAAAAACCCAGTTGGTTGCGTGTCAAATTACCAATAGGTGAAAATTATAAAAAAGTACGTGCTTTGGTCGATGAGCATAAATTACACACCATCTGCCAAAGTGGCAACTGTCCAAATATGGGCGAATGTTGGGGCGAGGGTACTGCTACCTTTATGATTTTAGGAAACATTTGTACCCGATCGTGCGGTTTTTGTGCAGTTTCAACGGGCAAACCTTTAGAGGCAGATATTTTTGAACCTGCTAAAGTTGCGCAGTCCATTAAATTAATGAACATCAAACACGCAGTCATCACTTCTGTCGATCGGGATGATTTGCCAGATGGTGGTTCTGAAATTTGGGCGTCAACCGTTCGTGCAATCCGCAGAAAAAGTCCTGGAACGACCATGGAAACCTTAATCCCTGATTTTGCTGGAAAATGGGAAAACCTTCAACGCATCATTGAGGTTGCGCCAGAAGTAGTTTCTCACAACCTCGAAACCGTTCGACGTTTGACAAAACAAGTGCGCATTCAAGCTAAATACGACCGCAGTTTGGAAGTCTTAATGCGACTAAAACGCGGCGGAATGAAAACTAAATCAGGAATAATGCTTGGATTAGGTGAAACGGAGACAGAAATTTACGAAACCATCGACGATTTAAGCAGCGTTGGATGTGATATTTTGACCATGGGTCAATATTTGCAACCAACAGCAAATCATTTGCCAATCGCTGAATTTATCACCCCTCAAAAATTCGATGAATACGGGGCTTATGCCTTAAAAAAAGGATTCAGATTTGTCGAAAGTGGTCCGTTGGTTCGTTCGTCTTATCACGCCGAAAAACATGTCTTTTAACCGTCTATCAAAATCGGAGGTTCGTAGAGTAGTATAAAATTCTAAAAAAAAGAAAAAGAAGACTTTGTAAACCGTGTAATTAATAAGAAATTAGTAAAAAATTTTGGCACAAAGCAATATAAATTAACACGCAACAGAACAATAAATTATCTCAATTGTTAAATAAAATTTGAAGAATTTTGAAAGCAATTAGAGATTTATATCGTATCTTGCGCGGATGAAATTGCGCTTAGATGAAAAACATTAATATGAAGAAAAAAGCACTACTATTTGGAGCACTACCTGCAATGGCAATTGCAAGTGGGCTATTCCTCTACAAATCAACAGAATCCAAAGGTTCTTATGAGCAAAGATTGTCCTCACATTTGGACGCTCCTGCAAGTAGTATCGAAGGAACGTACGAATATTATCACCAGTTAAAAGGCGATTTTACAAAAGCCGATTGGGAAAGAGCACGTACGCTTGCAATGTCAATTACACAAGACCGTACCACATTTAATTGGTACGATCAAGGTCCAGATAACGTTGGAGGTCGAACACGTGCAATTGTCGTAGATCGAAATAATATCAACCATGTTTATGCAGGTTCAGTTTCAGGTGGTCTATATGAATCTACTAACCGTGGAAATTTATGGTCAAAAGTTGAGGAATTTGCTGATAACTTAGCAATTTCTTCCATGTGTCAAACCGCTGGTGGAACATTTTTTGCTGCAACTGGTCACCAAGCCGAGCAAAATGGTGGATCTCAAAACGCGTATGATTCAGGTGCAAATGGATACGGATTGTATAAATTAAATACCGATGGATCTTGGGCATTAATTGAAGGTACAGAAGATTATTCTTACATTAACGAAGTGGTAGCAGACACATTACACAATGTCGTTTACATTGCGTGTAACCAAGGTTTGATGAAATATGATGAAGCTACTAGCGTATTATCAGAAGTATCAAGTTTCCCAGCAGCCGCAGCATGTAATGCATTATCCATATCGAATGATGGAAATGTAATGATCGCTCACGCAGTAGGTGGAGGACCATCAGCAGTTATGACATCAACCAATGGTGGAGCAAGTTTTACCGAAGTTTCTGATCCTTCTGTAAGCGATGTTGCTGGTAAAATAGCCTTAGGTGGCGTTGGTCGAATCGAATTCGCAATTTCTCACGAAAAAGTTGGTGGTAAATACCGTGTCTATGGTTCCGCTGCAGCTGGTAACTTACGAGGTGTGTGGCGTTCAACTGACGATGGATTAACTTGGTCAAGAACTGCACCTGCTGCGGATGGAGATCCAGGAGAATTTGATCCATTTACATCTGGAGGTTCTGGACAAGGACTTTATGACAATATTATTACAGTAGTTCCAGGGGCACCTGACAAAATCATCCTAGGTGGGATCGATTGTTATACGTGGGATGCAACTGGGAACTGGGAGCAAATTTCTCAATGGTTCTTATCTCCAACAAATCCTAATTATGTTCACGCTGATAACCACGAAATGACTTGGGATAGAGAAGGAAGACTTTATATTGGAAATGACGGTGGTATTTCAATTTCTAATAACGCTGGAAGCTCAAATCCTGAATTTTATCCAGCTAACCGAGGTTACGCGGTTACACAATTCTATGCAACCGGCGTTTCAGCTCATGGTGATGTAGTTGGTGGAGCACAAGATAACGGAACTCAAGCGAATTATCATACAGGAACTACTTGGAGAGAATTTAAAGAAGTAGGTGGTGGAGATGGATTCTCAGCAAACATTTCTTTTATTAATAGAAATATCATTTTTGGATCAGTTTATTTTTCATCCGTTTACCGTTCTTCTGATCGAGGTGAAAATGGAACAATTTTCATCCCACCTTATTTCTTATCTGGAAGTTCACCATGTACTGTGGGAGATATTTCAGGAGCTGGTTGCGGTCAATTTTTCACCAATTTTGAAATGTGGGAGCATCCAAATGATTTAGAATCAACTGACTCACTTCGCTATATCCCTACTGAAGAATTCACGATCGGAGATGTAATTGACGTGCCTTCGGCAGTTTCTCAAACATTTATTCCATATACTTGCCCAATTAACGTTGTATTCGACGATACACTCGAAGCAAATCCAGGACTTACTTACAATGATACCATAGTAAAAGATGAAATCACTGGTGGATCATTTAATCTTGGTTTATTGGATTGGGAATTTATTTTTGGTGCTTCTGAAGTTTCTATAGGAGACAGTATCCTAATTCATACAGCGGATGTGGATGATACCATTATCGTAGAATCTTTAAGTACATTGGATCATTATATTGGAACTAATCCTGCAAAACCAGGAATGTTTGTCGATATGGGGAACAACGATGAAGTTTATGACATTGCATGGGATACATTAATCGTTCAAGACCCTTACCAATCATGGTTTGCTTTAGACATGGGTGGTGCTAATGGAGTTTGGATGACACGTAATGCATTAAGATTCTCTGCTCCAACACAAGGCTGGTTCAAAGCTTTAGATGGAATTGGAGATGTTGCTTCAATGGAATTTTCTAAAAATGGTGATTACCTTTTCATTGGTACTTGGTCAGGTGGAATCTATCGATACTCAGGATTCAATGATGCTTATTCACCTACCGCAGTTTTAGCAGGACCAACAATCGGAGGAATCACTTACGACACCTTAGTTGATAACAAAGGAAACAAAATCGTTACCGAATTAAAACAAATTGGTTCGTTAGGTGCACCAATCACTGGTTTAGCAAGTGGACCAATCGGTGATCCTGATTATTTAGTTGTAACATTAGGAAATTACAGTGGAACTGGTAAAGTACGTGAATCATTAAACGCTACTTCATTAGCTCCAACATTCACTGCTTTTGGCTCATTCCCAGGTTCTGGTGAGGGTGCTTCAGGAATTGGAATTCCTTGTTATTCTGTAATAGTCGATAGAGATAATTCAAATATTATCGTTGTAGGAACAGAATTTGGAGTTTTTGCCACTGAAAATGGTGGAACTACTTGGACCAACGTTTCTGGAGCATTCGGAAATATTCCAGTGTATGACATGCAACAAAACTGGAGAACTTGGAACGAAGGATGTAAACGTCCAGGCGAAATTTACTTAGGTACACATGGTGCTGGTATTTGGAGTTCTGATGCCTTCTTAAGCCTTCCTGGAAGCGATAATTTAGCAAAAGATAAGTTTATTCCAAATCTTAAACTTTATCCAAACCCGGTAAGCGAATCAGGAACGATTGAGTTTGAATTGGAAGAAAATGGTGATGTTACACTTCAAATTTTCAACTTAAACGGACAAGTGGTAAGAGAAGTGAAAGCAAATAACTTAAATGCTGGTAAAAACCTCTTAGCATTCGATGCACAAGATTTATCTAAAGGAACGTACATTCTAAGATTAACTTCTGGAACACTTTCTGAAACTACGAAATTCATTAAGAAATAGTAGATTAATCATTGATTTAAAAAAGGTGTCTCGAAATTCGAGACACCTTTTTTTTTTAGGCAAAGAAATTTTGAAGAATTGAAAAAAATTAAAGAAAAA
>JADZFJ010000100.1 GCA_020849935.1 Crocinitomix sp.
TACAGTTAAATCTTTAATGACTCCCTTACGAAAAACTTTGATTTTCACCGACGAACCTTCGCGGCCTTTTAATAATTCCATCACTTTTTCGTTCGTCACATCCCCTTTAGAAATATCCTGTCCATCCACTTCAATTAATCGATCTCCTGCTTGCATCCCTGCGGCTAACGAGGGCGAACCTGGCATGATATGCGTTGCTACTAGCGAATCGTCATGAATCAAAAAACGAATCCCTACGCCACCAAATTTACCCTCTAATTCTTCATTCACCATGCTCAAATCACTGGCAGGAATGTAAACACTGTGCGGATCTAATTTTTCAATCATCCCAGCTATAGAGCTTTCAATCAACATATCATGATCAACTGAATCCACATAACGATCCTCAATCATTTCTAAAATGGTCGAAAATTTATTAGAATTCGATGAAATGACGTTGGTGTTTCCACCTCCAGCTGGAATAAAAAGCGTTCCTAACCACACCCCGACTGCCAGAGTGATTCCCATTAAGATAGGAATTAAAAAGACATAATTTGTCCCTTTAGCTTCTTCATTAATTTTTTCATTTTCTTCCATTTCTGTCATAATTCTATTATGTGCTTAACATCAATTCCAAACTCTTTCAAAAATTGAATTCCTGAATCATCTTTGTATTGATCTAAAAAAACCACTCTTTTAATTCCTGCTTGAATAATCAGTTTACTACATTCTTTGCAAGGCGATAAGGTGACATACAAGGTTGCACCTTCGGCATTTTGGGTGGATTTAGCCACCTTTAAAATTGCATTTGCTTCGGCATGTAAAACATACCAATGTGTATTTCCATCCTCATCCTCACAGGCATTTGTAAAACCTGAGGGAGTACCGTTATACCCATCTGAGACAATGGTGTTATTTTTAACAATCAACGAACCTACTTGTTTTCGTTTACAATGGGACAATTTTGCCCATTCTTTGGCCATGCGCAAATAGGCTCGGTCGTATTTTTCTTGTTTCTTATCCACAATTTCTATTGCAACGTACAAATGTACAAATTGTTAATGCTTCCAATTACTAAAATTTCTTAATTTATGATAAACGGTAATGATTAACGTCCGCTACCTAATCCATATTTAAGGATGCACCAAATGGCCCGAAAACCATCTTTCCACCCGATTTTTTTTCCTTGTTCTTCGGTTCGTGCGTGATAGGTTATTGGCACCTCTGCCCATTTTAACGATCGGTCTTTGGCTAATTTGGCTGTTATTTCTGGCTCAAAACCAAAGCGTTGCTCCACCAGTTTTAGCGCTTTAAAACTCTTTGCAGGCACCAATTTATAACAGGTTTCTACATCTGTTATTTTGGTTCTAAAAACAAAATTTGCCAGACGGGTCAAAAACGCATTGGCTAAATTACTCATCCGTGTTCCACCCCTAACCTTTTTGCCAAGAAATCGCGATCCATAAACTACGTCCGCTCCCTTTTCTGTTACCTGAGCGATTAAAAGATTTATTTCTGTTGGATCTAGTTCTAAATCTGCATCTTGAATAATAATATAATCGCCCGATGCTTTTTTAATGCCTGAATGAATTGCGCCTCCTTTGCCCGTATTTTTGGTGTGATGCAAACAATTAATCGAAGGCGAATTTATTTCCGCAAGCGCTTGTTCGATTTTTTGGTCAGATCCATCTGTTGAACTGTCGTTGACAATAATAATTTCTTTCTCAATGCCCTCAATCAACACCAACTTATGAAACACATGAATTACTTCTGTGATGGTTTGTGCCTCATTAAAACAAGGAATTATGATGGAGAGTTTTTGCATGGCTTCAAAGATAATGGATTTAACTAAAACCACAAATCTTTGTCACCTCATCGCATTAAATCAGGAGGTAGTTTTAGCCTATTCATCTTTCAATTAAAGAAACCTCAAATAATTACTTAATTTTGTAGGAAAACAAGGACACTGAAAAAAGGAACCGTCATAAAATCAACTGGAAGTTGGTACAAAGTAATCGATCAAGATGGCGCTCATTGGAACTGTCGGATTCGAGGGAAATTACGTTTAGATGGCATAAAATCTACGAATCCAATTGCCGTGGGTGATGAAATTGAATTTGAAAAAGAACCTGACGAAGATGAATTTATGGGGGTGATAAAAACCATCCTCCCGCGCAAAAATTACATTGTACGAAAATCAATCAACCTCAGCAAACGTTCGCATATTTTGGCGGCAAATATCGACCGCGTTTATTTGATTGTGACCTTGGTTTCACCTCAAACACAAACTGGATTTATTGACCGATTTTTAGTGACTGCGGGCGCTTATCATATTCCTGTTACCCTTTTATTTAACAAGGTAGATTTGTATTCCGAAACTGAAATGGAGGAAATGCAAAATTTGAAAGAAGTGTACGAAAAGGCAGGCTATACTTGTATTTCCATTACAGCAACAGATCCCAATTCAGTTGAATTTTTAAAAAATGAAATTAAGGGGCAAAAGGTGATGTTTGGTGGACACAGTGGAGTCGGGAAATCGACTTTGGTGAATACCTTGGATGAAGAATTAAGTTTGCGTACTGGACTGATTTCCAAAAGTCATGCGTCTGGATTGCACACTACTACATTCGCTGAAATGTTTGCGTTAAATTCGGGTGGATATATCATTGATACTCCCGGCATTCGTGCATTTGGTTTGATTGATTTTGACAAAAAAGAATTGTCCCATTATTTTCCAGAAATGCGGGCCTTGTTGCCTGGATGTAAGTTTAATAA
>JADZFJ010000101.1 GCA_020849935.1 Crocinitomix sp.
TCCCCGTAGGAATTACCCCACATGAACACAAAGGAAGTGGTACGCCAAGGATAGCTGCTTTTACGGATGACCAAATTCCTCTTTTGCCTAAATAGCGAGTAACCAGTTTTTTAGTAACCACTACATTTAAAATTCCTGCAATAAGAAAGCCTAATAAGAGGTAGGGCGACATTTCTAAAAAAATCCCCCAAATGGCTTCAAGAAAATTAACCACGTAGTTCATCTTACAAAGTTAAAAAAATAGGATGGATGTGAGTTAGTTTATTAACTTTTAATTGCTGAATAATAGTTGATAAAGTAGAATCAAATTATAAAATTACTATTACCTTTGCACCAATATTTAGAAGATGAAGTACCTGTTTTTTATCATAATCATCGGTGTAGTAGGCTTTTCGGGCTATTATATTGGCACAACTATGAGTGAGAAAAAGGAATTGAATCTAACCCAATCAAATCCAGACGAAAAAGAGGACGAAAAAGAAGACCGAGGAACACGTCATGATAGAGATGACGACGACGATAAAGAAGAGGAGGAAATGGACTCAATTTTGCAAATGATCGACTCTTTAGGCGGCGATTTTATTTACGATACTTTGACGGCTACGATTTTACCACGCGATTCTGTGGTGGATGATGAAGAACTCAACATCAAACGTGAAAGAATGTTGGCTTCTAAGCGCGTACCAGTGAAATTTTTGTTATCAAACGACGACAAAGATTCAACTGCTAACGATCTCAATAAAACAACGAAAGCAAAAGACATCATTCTCCAAATTTGGGAATCTCCGCTTGGATTTACTGGCTATAAATTTGCCAATAAAACCTTGATTGTCTATGGTTTTGCTCCTCAATTAAAATATTCAATCTACGCTAAAAATGGGCAATACTTTTTGTCGGTAGATGAGACTTATTATAAAATCAGTGAATCTCATGATTTTGTGCCATTTAAAGAGGTGAGTAAGTCCAGCGTATTCAATGATTAATTTCAGTAAATATCAGGGGGCTGGGAACGATTTTATTTTAATTGACAACAGAAAATCCTTCTTTCAAACATCCAAAATTGAATTTGCAAAAAAATGGTGCGATCGTCGTTTTGGCATCGGTTCAGATGGAATCATCTTTCTTGAAAACAGTTTGATTGCCGATTTTAAAATGGATTTTTATAATCCAGATGGCAGCCAGAGTTTTTGTGGAAATGGATCGCGCTGTGCTGTGACCTATGCGAAAGCCTTAAATATGGTTCAAGAAAATACTTCTTTTGAAGCAATTGATGGACTGCATCAGGCAGTAATTACCCCAAATGGCGTTAAGGTGGCCATGCACCAAGAAGGTAAAATTGAAAAAATCGAACAGGATGAGTTTATTCATACCGGTTCTCCTCATTATATTTCATATCGCCATGACGACGACCAGCGAAACATCGTTGATTTCGGCAGGTTGATTCGCTATTCACCACTTTTTGCGCCAAACGGTACGAATGTCAATTTAATTGAAGAAATTGGACCCAATCACATTGCGATTCAAACCTACGAAAGAGGAGTAGAGGATGAAACATTTGCCTGTGGCACGGGCGCTACGGCGTGTGGGTTGAGTTATGCCGCGAAACATGGTTTAAAGCAGGCCGTTGTGGACGTAGATGCCAAAGGTGGTAAACTAAAAATTCATTGCGAAAGCACCTCACAACCAGGCGTTTTTACCAATATTTGGCTCGAAGGACCAGCGGAATTTGTCTATAAAGGTGAATTAAATGACGAAAATTAAAGGGATTCGACCGATCCAAGATTCACTTACTGGCGATTATTTAGTGTTGATTTCTCCTGAATCAATCCCACATTTATTGCTGGTGACAAAAGATACGTATTATTCCTTAACGCATAAAAAATCGGTGATCGGTGGAGCATTTCAACCGTATTTGAAATCCTTGCAGCGGAAAAAACATCAACTCTTATTTTTTCAATTAAACGCAGATTTAACGGAGATCGATCTTATTTTTAAAAAATATCAAAAAGTTGATTCAACTTCAATCACTTGTTTAAATCCGATTAAAGAAGTGCTTTTGCCTGCAAGTCAAGCAAATTTTATTTTTGAATTAATTCCCGAATTGATGCAGCAAAATAGGATTACGGCGGTCTATCAATCCAATATGAGCGATGATCCTGAAAATCCAATCGATTTTGAATTGTCAGTGTACACAAAACAAGAAATTTATTCCTATATTGATTCCCTGAATAAAAAGTATGCTCACAAATAAAACTGTTTATTTACGCACTGTCGAGCCAAGTGATGTCGATCATCTCTTGAAATGGGAAAATGCCACCGAAAATTGGCGTGTCAGCAATACTGTGGTTCCATTTTCGCGCCATTTAATCGAACAGTACGTGCAAACAGCGCAAGATCTTTTTACCCTTCGACAAATTCGTTTTATTATCTGTTTAAACCAAACGAACACCCCCATTGGCACGGTGGATTTATTTGACTATGAACCAATTCATCAACGCATCGGGGTTGGCATTCTCATCGAATCGGCACACCGAAACCACGGCATTGGAGCTGAGGTGTTGGAGAGTATTGCAGCTTATGCACTCAATGGAATAGGTGTTCGGAATTTATACTGTGGGATCTTAGCGGATAATATTGCCAGTCGTGCCCTTTTTACCAAAGCAGGTTACCGCGAAGTAGGCTGCCGAAAAAATTGGTTTAACGACAAAGGCAAATGGATCGATGAATACCTCTATCAAAAACAACTTGTAAATTAATACCATGAAAAAAGCAATCATCTTTATCGTGCTCATCGGCATTGGCGTAGGAGGATATATCTTTGGAAAACCCTATTACAAACTACATTTCTCCACCATCCAACTCACCGA
>JADZFJ010000102.1 GCA_020849935.1 Crocinitomix sp.
ATGGATGTTAGCATTTAATACTGTTTTGGTGAATTTAGATTCGTACTCAGGACCGTTTAAACAAAATTATTATTTGATAAAAGATGATGAAGGAAGATTTTTACCCATCATTTGGGACCTTAATCAGTCGTTTGGAAGTTTTGCGATGATTGGTGGTGGAGGACCGCCTGATTTAACGGATTTAACAGATATGGATTTGTTTTTAAATGAGGATGATCCTACCTTTCCACTAATTTACCAATTGATGTCGGTACCGCGGTATCGGAAAATGTATTTGGCCCATGTAAAAACAATGGTGGAGGAGCAGTTTAGCGATGATTCGTATTACACACGCGCGGAAGAAATTCAAGATATTATTATCGCGGAAGTAGAGGCAGAACCGAATGGATATTACACCACTGTTCAGTTTACCTCTAATTTATTTGAAACCGAAGGCGGCGGCGGAGGTCCTGGGCCGGGTGGAATTTTTGGAATTTCTGAAGTAATGGAACCACGCATTGACTATTTATTAGGATTACCAGAATGGGATTATGTGGCGCCAAGTATTTCAGCGGTTAACGCTAGTCCGGCTGTGCCAACTGCGTATGCAACGGTGACAATTACAGCCGAAATTGAGGATGCGACGTATGCTTATTTAGGCTACCGAAATGATTGGGGTGAGGCTTTTGTTAAAGTAGAAATGTTTGATGATGGTTTGCATGGTGATGGGGCAGCAGGTGATTTAGTTTACGGTGCTTCAATTGCCTTGGCGGCGAAAGACATTCACTATTATATTTATGCGGACAATGCGCAAGCTGGGAAGTTCGCACCAGTGCGAGCCGAACATGAATTTTATAATTTGATTATTGGTTCTGATGTTGTTATTAATGAATTAATGCCTCAAAATGAAGTAACAATTACTGACGAATTGGGTGATTATGAAGATTGGATTGAGCTTTATAATACAACAGCCACTGATATCGACTTGTCGGGATATTATTTGTCTGACCGCCCAAATTCTTTGCCTTTGATGTGGGAAATTCCAGACGGAACCATTATTTCAGGCAATGGATACTTGACGATTTGGTTGGATGAAGACACCTTGGATGCTGGTTTACATGCGAATTTTAAACTTTCAGCCACCGGCGAGTCAATTTCGTTTTCTGATGCAGGTGGATTTGAAATAAGGAGAGTGAAAATGCCTGAAATGAGTGAAAGTACCACTTATGGAAGATATCCAAATGGAGATGGTCCGTTTATGCGGATGTTCCCAACCTACGCGGCTGAAAATTCATTTACCGCTTTGTCGATTGAAACAGACCAAGAAATTGTGGAGGTATTGATTTATCCAAATCCAACCAACGATTTGGTGACTTTCCAACTTTCCAATGAAACGCCACAATTGGTGCACATTTATTCGTTAACCGGTCAATTAATGTATTCAGACACCATGGTTACGACTGCTCAAATTTCGGTGAATGAATGGGAAAGCGGCGTTTATTTGGTGGTTTTTCCTGAATTTGGGGTGACTCAAAAACTAGTAAAAAATTAATTGATTACTAGGTTTTAAGTTGTAAAGAGTTTGCGTGAGGGATGTAGCGGAAATCCCAAAGTTGGCGGCGTTTGTCGACTTTGGATTGGAGCAAAAGCCCGACCCTGACCGAGCAAAAGGCCGTAACGTAGTGAAGGAATTTTGGGAGCGTTAGGGACACGCCCAAATAATTCAACAAGGTTTACATTGATTATTTTTTTTGAATCAATGATTTTAAGGCTTCATCGATCGTATCGTATTGAAAAACGAAGCCGGCTTTTTCCTGTTTTCCGCACTTTTTTTACTCAAAAATAATAACATGCTGTTTTTCAGAGTTTAATTGGTTTTTATTTTGAAATATGGGTGTCCCAGGCCTATATTTGCAGGATGTTTGTGCGAAAAAAGAAGAATAAAAGCGGAGTTGTCAGTGTACAAATCATAGATAAAAGCTCAGGGAAGTATAAAATGATAAAAACCATAGGTAGTTCATCTTTGAAAGAGGAAGTTGATAATTTGGTTAACGAAGGCAATTTATATATTCAAGAAGCTTTAGGTCAGGGAACTATAAATTTCGATGTCGAGGATTTTGGAAAACAATTTATTGAAAACATCAACAGCATTGACGTGATGGGGGTTAGGTTACTTCTAGAAAAGATTTATGATGAAATTGGCTATGATCAAATGGGGGCTGAAATTTTTAAAAATTTAGTTATTGTCAGAATAACTCATCCAGTTAGCAAATTAAAAACGACAAAATACTTAAAACGCTACTTTTCCATAAACCTTAACGAAGATAAAATTTACCGCTATTTAGATAGGCTTTACAAAGATCAAAAAGAGTTGATCCAACAGATCAGTTATGACCACACCTTAAAGGTTTTAAATGGCGTTATAAATGTGGTTTTTTATGACGTTACTACGCTTTATTTTCAAATAGATGATGAAGATGAAATAAGAAAGAGAGGATTTTCCAAAGAAGGCAAACACCAAAACCCTCAAATTGTCCTGGGTTTGTTGGTTAGCACAGGTGGGTATCCACTAGCTTTTGAGATATTTGAAGGCAATAAGTTTGAAGGTCATACAATGCTCCCTGTATTGGATTCGTTTAAAGAAAAATACAGCTTAAAGCAATTGGTAATTGTAGCAGATTCAGGGTTGTTATCAAGCCAGAATATTGCAGAACTCCAAGCTAAAGGATACGAATTTATACTTGGCGCACGAATAAAAAACGAGAAACAAAAAGTAAAAAATAGAATTTTAAAATTAGAGCTAGATAACGGACAGAGCCAAATTATTGAAAAGGAAGAAAACCTAAAACTCATCATCAGTTATTCCGAAAAACGAGCAAAAAAAGACAAACACAATAGAGAACGCGGATTACAGCGACTAGAAAAGCAAATAAAATCTGGAAAACTAACCAAATCAAGCATCAATAACCGGGGGTATAATAAATATTTGGTAATGGATGGCGACATTAATGTAAGTATTGATAAACAGCAATTTGAGGATGATTCAAAATGGGATGGTTTAAAAGGATACCTCACTAATACCTCGCTCTCGAAGGGAGAAATCATTGAAAATTATGGGCATTTATGGAAGATTGAAAAGGCTTTTAGAATATCAAAACATGATTTAAAGATACGACCTATATACCATAGAATTCAAAGAAGAATAGAAGCACATATCACCATTAACTTTGCTGCTTACAAAATTTACAAAGAGTTAGAAAGACAACTTAAAGAAAAAAAATCCAAATTAAGTCCTGAACAGGCTATTGAGATTGCTAAAACAATATACGCCATTAAAATAAAGAACCCGACTACAAACATTGTAAACACAGAACTTTTGATCCTAAATGAGGAACAAAAACAACTGAAAAAATTATTTGAATTTTAGATTGGGTGTCCCAGTGCGGAAAACAGG
>JADZFJ010000103.1 GCA_020849935.1 Crocinitomix sp.
ATTATTTACAGCAAACATGTCTTGCTTACCAATTATCAAGATGGAAAAAGCATAAAATTTAAATTGGCCAACGAAAGAGACAATGTGCTGTTAGAAGTTTCGGCAAAAGTCATTTTAACCCTCGAAAAAGTGTTGGACAGTGGGGATATTATCAAATCTTATTACAACCTCAAATTAGAAACAGATGCGGTTGAATTATTACCATATACTTGGACTCTCGTATATAAAATCGATGAAAATAGTCCCCTGTTCAATCTTAAACAAGAAGAAATTCGAAAATTAAATCCGGAATTTTTAATCTTATTAAAAGGATTTGATGAAACATTCAGTCAACACATTCGCTCAAAACGGTCGTTTGTAGTTGATGACATTTTATGGGACCGTGAATTTGCAAAAATCTTCGCCCCAAATGCAGATGGCATAATTGAATTTGACGTTAAAGACATAAATAAATTATTAGACGATGATCGCCGATAAAATCCCAATTATGGAAATGTTCTACACCATTCAAGGTGAGGGATTTCATACAGGTAGAGCAGCTTATTTTATTCGAACAGGAGGATGCGATGTTGGATGCGTTTGGTGCGATGTCAAAGAAAGTTGGGACGCAAATGCACATCCCCCATTGAGCATGGAAGAAATTGTGAGTGAAGTAATTAAAAGCAAAACTGATTTTGTAGTGATCACAGGAGGCGAACCTACCATGTACGATTTAACGGCACTCACCGCGGCGTTGAAAAAAATTGGAATAGAAATTGCCCTAGAAACCTCGGGGGCTTATCCAATTCAAGGACATTTTGATTGGATTTGTTTATCGCCCAAAAAATTTAAAATGCCTTTAGAAACAAATTATAAATTGGCGAATGAACTGAAAATGATTATCTTCAATAAAAGTGATTTTGATTGGGCAGACGAATTAAAAAATAAAGTAACCAAGACCTGTAAATTATATGTCCAAACCGAATGGGATAAAAGTGAAAAGATGTTACCTTTAATCATAAATTACGTTAAAGATAATTGGGAGTGGAAAATTTCCCTTCAAACGCATAAATTTTTGAATATTCCATAATTACTATGAGTATGAATAAATATTACATCTACCTTCTTGCCATGCTTTTTTCATGTGCAACCATCGCACAACCCGATCAATGGGGTACAAAAAATAAAAAAGCCATCAAATTAGTGGAAGAAGGGATGAATCAATCCCATAGCATCAATGAATTAACGGGTTTACCGAATTACGAGGCTGGAATTCCATACTTTGATAAAGCAATTGCAAAAGATCCGCTTTTTATAGATGCTTACATCATTAAAGCTGATTTTGCCACCCGTTGCGGACAAACCGAGGTAGCCATACAAGCCTATCGAAAAGCCATTGAAATTGATCCAAATGTATCATCAACTGGCTACGTTTATTACGATTTAGCAGTGCTAGAATGGAGTGCGGGCGAATATGCCGCCGCTTTGGAACATGGCAAAAAATTTATGACCTTTAAAAGTGCGAATCCTGAAAGTATTGAAGAAACAAAATGGTTGATTGTGAATTGCGAATTTGCCATCGAAGCTATCAAAAATCCAGTTCCATTTAATCCTGTCAATGTTGGTGCAGGGGTCAATTCTGAAGATCCTGAATATTTCCCGACGCTCACCGTGGATCAAAAACAGCTTTTGTATACCAGACAAGTCACAAGTCCGAGAAATGGCTACCAACAAGAAGATTTTTTCATCAGCAATGACATGGATGGCTATTGGGGCAAAGGAAGTCCAATGCCACCAAACATTAATACGAGTAATAACGAAGGTGCTCCAACCTTTGCGCCTGATGGTCGTACCCTCATTTTTGTCGGCTGTGTTGATATGCACAATGGTTATGGCGAAGGACGAAGAGGATACGGCAGCTGCGACCTATTTATTACCGAAAAAGTGGGTGAAAATTGGTTAGATCCAATTAACCTACCTGGGCGAGTGAATTCAGCCAATTGGGAAACCCAACCTTCCCTATCTTCGGATGGAAAAACACTTTATTTTATTCGCGGTAGCGTAAAAGGTTCAGGCGGAAGGAATCAACGAAACGGCGATATTTATGTCTCTAAAAAACAAGCAGACGGATCGTGGGGCGAACCAGTGGTATTGCCCAAAAATGTAAACACACCTTATTCTGAATCCTCTGTACTTATTCACCCCGATGGTAAAACCTTGTATTTTGCGTCAAACGGGCATATTGGCATGGGTGGATACGATTTATACATGACCACCCTACAACCTGATGGAAGCTGGAGCGATCCAAAAAATTTAGGCTACCCAATCAATACGGCTAAAAACGAAAACTCTTTATTGGTTTACTCAAACGGCGAAGTGGCCATTTTTGGTTCCGATCGTGCTGGAGGTTTAGGAAAGTTAGATTTGTATTCATTCGAAATGCCGCTAAGTATCCGCCCAACGCGAACTATTTACATGACCGGTACTGTTTTTGACGCCACCACCAATGCTAAATTGGAGGCCGAATTTAAACTCATTGACATGGAAACCAATCAAGAAATAGTCAATTCATTTTCCGATCGTTTAAATGGCTCATTTTTAGTTACCTTACCCGTCAATAAAGATTATGCCTTGGTGGTGAATAAAGATAAGTACCACCCCTATTCCATCGGCTTTTTCTTAACCGTTCCAGAAAATTCAACCGATCCTTACCATCAAAATGTTCCCTTGGTGCCAATTAATTCCAACGGTGCGGTTACTTTAGACAATGTGTTTTTTGATTTAGATTCCTATGTCTTACGAAAAGAATCGTATGCCGTGTTAGATCAATTTGTCTTGTTTTTAAAAGACAATCCAACCATGAAAATCGAATTGCAAGGACATACAGATGCGCAAGGCGATGACAAAAAAAACCTCGCCCTTTCTGACAATCGTGCCAAATCGGTGATGGCGTATTTGATTCAAAAAGGTATCACTGCCGATCGTTTAACGGCAAAAGGGTATGGCGAAACTAAACCAAATTCCTTTGTCAACGAGGCTGGCGAAACTATCGTACTTACCGAGGCTTATATCAGTTCCCTTCCGGCCAATGAACAAAGTGCTGCACACCAATTAAACCGCCGTACGATGTACGAAATTAAGCGGTAATTAGTTAACTTCGGAACTAGTTCTTATTCTATTTTTTTGGGCAAATTTCATAACTAGTTATTTGAAAGATTCCTTATGTTTGGAATTCTTATGATTGCCCACTTGGTTTTAACTTGTCTTCTGCTAGCTTTTTCTGTATATACGCTTTCAATTCACTAAAAGTCATATGCTGAGTTTCCAAACTTATTTTATCACGGATTTCACGCATCATTTTTACAGC
>JADZFJ010000104.1 GCA_020849935.1 Crocinitomix sp.
GATATACCGTAAGTCGCATTCATAAATTATCTAGATTAGCTTGTTGGTTAACATCATTTACATATCTTTAATCAAGACAAAGGATTCGATTTAGGTGTCGCTTAGTTATAGAAAAAAACATCCCATGAGAATAAAACTTTACCTTTTGTCCACCGTTCTTCTTGGACTTTTTAGTTTGTCACAAGACCAAGTAAATAAGACAGAAATTAACAAAGTGGCCGATGAGATTGTTAAAATTGAAATGGATTTAAGTGCATTTGGAGTCGAAGCTGACCACATTCCTTCAATTCACGCTGTAATTGACTTTGTCGAAGATTCAAGTTTTTGTTCAAAATCTTTTTATAATCCTGCCTACGAAAATTCGACCTACACCTTGACAAAAAGTGAAATGACTTCGATCTTAAAACTGCTCATAATTGATGACTTAAAAAAACTCAAATCAACTTATACGGTAAATTTTACTGACCAACCAAGGTCCACCACAAAAATCTATACCACTCAAAATACATTCGTTTTTGACGACTACGGCCTTGTTGGAGATTATCCGCTAAAAGATCTTTATAAAATCGTTTATAAATATTGATTGTTGTCAAATAAAACTCCAAAATCTCAAAAAAATCATTCCCTTTTTACACATTAATTTTCGTTTCAAATTTCCTCAACAGATTTTAATTGATTATTTTTAACAGGTAAATTCAAATAATGAATACTTAAAACCACATGGTTATAGAAATAATTTTAGAGCTAATTGTAGTATTTTTAATAGAGCTAATTATAGGAATTTTTAGACACCTAATTTGGCACAAACTATTTCGTCCTTTCTTCTACAATACTGGAATAGCTTTTCGACATTTTCTAAATTTATTTCGTAAAACCAAACCCGACCCCCATAAGCGTAAACATAATACATTTATTGGCGTGTTGATTTGGTTGATTGGGGTCGTAACTTTTTTCGGTGTTCGGAATAATTAATTAAAATAGGTTTTTTCGCCAAATGATCCTGATGCGAAACCGCAATGTATGACCCACATTATTCAACTGTTAGTAAGATGATTTGGTTGTTTGAATAAATTGTGTTAAATTGTGATCTAATTAAAATTAAATAACATGAAAAAGAAATCAGTTAAAGATCTAATTCAAAAAGGAAAAGACGCTGCTACAACTGCCGCTGGTGGCCAAACTACTACAGGTGGAGGAGGTGGATCATCTCCTAAACCAAAACAAGAGACCACCACATTAGGGGAAATTTCATCTTATTAAGGTTTTTATAAAATAGAATCAGCTGTGTTAGCTGGCCTTAAGATGTGCTAAATCTGTATTTTTTTACTTCGTAACTACTCCAATTTCACTTGGTAGCAATTTGTGGTATTTTTCACTATTAAAATATTATATTTGCTAGAAATTAAGCTATTATGATAACAAAAAATCAAGATTATGTGTTTTATGTTGACTCGTTCGTAATGATGTCAAAACAACCAATGTCTCGTTCGAATGCCGCAGTGGTTGGGACAAAAAATTACATATTTCTAATTCCAACTAAAACGGTTGGTATGTTTTTAATCCTAGATACAATTAAAACGCATTCATTTTTTCAAGGCGTATCCATTCCCCAAGGTGTTCAAAAATTGATTGAAGCCGCTTCGAGTGTTGAGGAATTGGAAGAATCATTGAAAGCATTATTGCAAAATGATGAAAAATATGTTTATCGCCTTTCTGAATGGCCAACTTTTAAATTTAGAGGTTTCTTTGGAAAACATACCTTAAGAATTAGTAAAGGAGGTTTTGGTGCTACTTCTACGATTATGGTAGAAGGAAAAGGGTTAAGTAAAGAATTTAGAGCTTATTACGGTCAATAAGTGCGCCTTTTGGTCAAATCTTAAACCCCGAAACCTTGCTTCGCTGGACATCTTATCTACGCCTACCAAAAAACTAGGCGGAATTTATCGCTAAACAAAGCCATATTTTCAAATTCTTTCAACTAGATAAAAAAGAGGTCTCTGTACCGTTTGTAACCAGGTCGATTTATCGCATCTCTGTAAACGGTCGAGGGATCAAAAGGACATCCAATAATTATTGCTAATTTTAGCGATAAGTTTCCTGTATATGGCGACCATGTGTTTTAAATTGAGCTTCTAATTCAAGAAGACAATTAAATAGACACAAACTAACGTAAATAGAATTTTAAAAAGACGGTTGATCAAAAACTACGTACAATGAAATTAATACTTCTCCCTTTTTTAGTGCTCTTGACATACAATAACTTAGTTTATTCTCAAACAAAAGAACCTGAAATAACAATTAATTTACTCGCAAATGATAATATTGCAGATGTAAATATTGACGAAGACAAATTCTTAGCCTCCATCGGTCAAATTACTGATTACTGCAAAACCAAATTTGATTCGCTCCCATCTACCCAAAAAATTGGTATTCTTGTTATTGCGCATAAAACTGGAAATCCAACTTATAAATTTTATTCAAATCCGAAGCTGGATGAGGAATTTAACACAAAAATCATCACTGAGTTGAGCGCGATCACCTTAGAAAATACGAAACTAGTAGATTTTCCATTTTTTATATCTATCAACAGCAAAAACAATGGTGTAATTACTGATTTTGAAGGTTTTGTCGAACCAAAAAAACAACAAATTGCCGAGTATGAGAATGCGAATCTCGCAACCAAATTAAGCCTTAACAAAGCGTATGCAATTAACGAAGTTTTGCCAGTTTTATCGGCTTATCAAGTAATCGTTGATAACCAATTTGAAGGCGTAAAATCGTTTGGGAATTTAATCCAAAAAACAAATTTTACAGAAGTACAAAATATCGAAAATCTTACAAGTAAAAATAAAAATTATTGGCGAGCAAACATGGAAATGGAGCCTACAAATCAACTCATTCCAATCACAAAAATCTTCGCCTTAGTTTCGCAAGGAGAATTAGATTATGCCAAAAAGTACATGGAAATTATCCGGATGTTCGCCGACCCAAAGGCAATTTCTAGTGAATATCTCGAAGAGTTAAATTATCGATTAAACTTATTCAATCGACAATTAGAAAAAGAAATTCAAAAGGGAATTGTTGAACATGATAAAGGAAATTATGAAAACGCCTTAAAAATTTATTCTGAAATTTTAAAACAATATCCCAATTCCTCTTGGACATTGTATGAACAATATTTTTCAGACAATGCTAAAAATGTCAAAGAAAACAAATTGACACTTGAAGATAGAAAAGATTGGGATTTGGCAAAAGTTGAAATATATAAACACAATCCATTATACCACATGGACGTAAGAGCAAATAATGGAAGAGAAGCATATCTTTTGTTTAGACGACAAGAAATAAATACTTTATTTAATAAAAAAGAAAATAAAATGAACGACATCTTTACCTACGCGGAAATTGCGACGGATTTAGGTGTTTATGATTTTGCAGCACAACTTTTTTGGATTTCAGCAACCTTCGACAAGAATAATTCTGAAGAGGGACTTTATAATTATTTGTATTGTCTCGACAAATTAGGAGAGACTGAATTGAAGAATAATTTTAAGGGGAATTATGACAAAATATTTGAAAAAATAGAGGCTGATAGAGAAAATGCAATGAAAAAAAGCCCATTTTACAAGAAAATGAAAGAATAAAATCGATTTCGTGCTTTTAGAGACAAAACTCCTAAAAGCACCTTGATCTCTATCCGGCGCCAACCAAAAAACTTTGTGATATTTATCGCAAAACCATGCCATACTTTCAACTAAATCCATTGATAATCAACATCGCTAGGTAAAAAAACACCTTTCTCTTTCAGATATGATATAGATCATCCTAAAAAATGACCTGTGCTCCTGAAAATCAGGCTAAACATGTGTAACTTCATCGAAACAAGTAATTTAAAGAACATGTTACAAGTAATTTTGCCTACCGATTTCTCTGACAACGCATGGAAAGCAATGTCCTATGCCGCGAACATTTATCACAATCAACCCTGCAAGTTTTTTTTGGTTCATACCTACACTATGCCTTACAGCCATATCGAAACTGGGGTTATTCAAGACATGACACCAATGATTGAAGAGGCTGAAAAGGAAATGAAAAAAATTCTTGCCCGTTATTTAGACCTTGATCATCACCCCGAATCTAAATTTGATTCTTTGGCTAAGTTTGGCTCATTGGCCGATACTTTGGACCAAGTGAAAGAGGATTATACTGGCGATTCGATCATTGTGATGGGAACCAAAGGTGCAAGCGGTGCTGGAAAATTCTTTTTAGGCTCAATGACCACCACTATTATTGATTCACTTAAAAAAACGCCGATTATTTGTGTTCCTTACCTCGCTGAATTGTCTCCATTGAACAAAATTATGTTGGCAGTGGATAAAAACGGGATCACCAAAAGTACTACCCTTTCAAGTTTGGTAAACCTTGCGACACACAACGAAGCTGGTATTAAAGTGGTGCACATGCCTGAGGAAAAAGAAACAGTCCTCGCAGCAGGAAGTGCGGAACAATTAACAATTCATTCGTTTTTAGGGAATTTAACCCACACGTTTCACACCTTTGGCAGTCATTACGACGAGCACGAATTGGTGAATTACGCCATTGCAGATGAGGCAAATTTAATGGCGTTCATCAAACATGACAGAGGCTTTTGGAAAAATCTATTTCACAAAAGTTTAACGACGAGTTTGGCTTTCGATTGTAAATTACCACTACTTATCCTTCGGGATTAAAAAAAAATCTGCGGGATCTGCGGGAGAAAAAAACTCTTTCTTTAGTCGATAGAACTCGGATGACGCGGATTTGATTTGCTATTAATTTCTATTTGCGACTCGGGGTTAATCTTAAAGGCACGAGCGGGACGCTCGCGCCATCCTACCTTCGATTAAAAATCTGCGTAATCTGCGTAATCTGCGGGAGAAAAAAATCCTTGTTTAGTCGATGGAACGAGGATGGAGCGGATTTAATTTGTTTTAAATTTATCTTTGAGACTAGGTACTTAATATTTAAGGCACGAGCGGGACGCTCGCGCCATCCTACCTTCGATTAAAAATCTGCGAAAATCTGCGTAATCTGCGGGAGAAAAAAATCCTTGTTTAGTCGATAGAACTCGGATGACGCGGATTTGATTTGCTTTAAATTTATATTTGCGAATAGGTGCTTAATCTTTAAGGCACGAGCGGGACGCTCGCGCCATCCTAATTTCGATTAAAAATCTGCGTAATCTGCGGGAGAAAAAAAATCTTTTTTTAGTCGATGGAACTCGGATGACGCGGATTTGGCGGATTTTCGCGGATTTAATTTGTTTTAAATTTATCTTTGAGACTAGGTGCTTAATATTTAAAGCACGAGCGTTCCGCTCGCGCCATCCTAATTTCTATTAAAAATCTGCGTTTATCTGCGGGAGAAAAAAAATCTTTTTTTAGTCGATAGAACGCTGATGACACGGATTAGGGGGGTTAATTAAGATAAACGACCGTTAAAAGAAGTTGGCGCGAGCGTCTCGCTCGTGACCTATATTAAGACTTACGTGCTTAAAAGCACGAAAAATCCTATAAAAACCCAAGCTCCAACTGAGCTTCCTCGCTCATCATATCTTTATTCCATGTTGGGTCAAAGACGATGTTTACTTTGGCTTCAGAAACTCCCTCAATACCTTCTACCTTGTTTTTGACGTCGACAGGTAAACTTTCTGCCACTGGGCAATTGGGCGAAGTTAAGGTCATGTCTATTTCAACAAACCCGTTTTCTTTGATTTTTACTTCGTAAATTAATCCCAACTCAAAAATATCCACCGGAATTTCGGGATCGTAAATTTCTTTTAACCCAGCGATAATATGCTCCTCCA
>JADZFJ010000105.1 GCA_020849935.1 Crocinitomix sp.
AAAAAAAGCACATTATAATAGTCATTTTATCAATTTTTTGTGTTTTTTGCATAGTATAATATGCATTTGATAGATTGTGTTTTGTTTCGGAACAGAAATACGCTTAGTCATTTTCATACAACGAATTAGACATTTCTCCAACCATTATTCGAAGCATGCAAAAAGATTTTGTTAGGCTTGATTATTAAAGGACCTCTTTTCAAAGTTGATTCTCAATATTTCTTTTTCTGACTTTTATAAATTCCGCAGTTGGATTGTATGAGAGCGCTTTATCAATCCATTCTAAGGCTAGGGTATAATTTTTTTGGCGGTAATAGTAAACGGCAACTTCGGAATAAGCATTGGCTATTTTCGGCTTAATATCAGATGTCTCGACGTCATATTCTTTTATCAACGTTTCAAGCTCAGCCAAGAACGGGGTGCCCAATTCGGCATCATTATCATCAAATGCGTTTGATATTTCAACACATTTCATCATAATCGAAATTCTTTTAATACTTGGAGATTCCTTCAAAAATGGGTGTAATTGAATATAATAGTTTAACGAATCGCGCATAATTTCAACTTCTTGGGTTTCTGTATAACCATACTCAATTGAGCCTGTTAATTTTAAGACAATCAATTCCGCAAAAACGTCTTGCATTACCTTATTTTTGGGATTTAGCTCTAACGACTTATCAGCACATTCAAATGCCTTTACAATATCTTTCCGCAAAGCGTAATAACCCATTTCTAATTTGTACATCTCGCTTAAAATCAGATTTTTATCATCTTGTCGTGTTAAATTCACCTCTACTAGCGCTTTCGAACTATCGCTAAAATCAAAATCCCTTCTTTCATTTAAAGCTACGTTGTAAACATGGCTGATGTTGTGTTTTAAACGATCTAAAATACCTTGTTGTCGCGTCAGGTCGTACAACTGAAGCAAGTAATCCATTATCAGAATATTGTCGTAGGCAAGTTTCTCCACCAAAATTGTTAATACCCCGTAAGAAAGATATCCAAAACGAACATTTGGATAAAACTGTTTTCCAAGAGCAATATAAGTTGCTGATTTTTCAAATTCTTGTAATTCAATTTTTTGTATGGCTTTTTTTAATAATCCTAAGCCAGCTAATTCCTTTAAGGTAATCGTTCGGTTCACATTAAAATGCATGTTAATTGTTAAAATTGTACCGTACATATTCAATTGTGAAACAGTGGTGGCACCCATATCAATTAAGAAACTGCTCACAAGCACTTGCGATTGTTCAACCCAGTGAAAAATGGTTTGTTTACCCTCGTAATCACAAATTATTTTTTCTTTTTCCGGAAATGCGATCAATGCAAGACCATCTTCCTTTTCTTCAATTTTAAACGGAATTTTCAGTTCGGTAAAAATAAGTGCATTTAGTGCAGTTGCACTAAGCACATTGTGTTGTCCTACAACCATCAGTTCTAACAAACTACCTTCGTTATTGTATTGTTTAAAATATTTTTTTGCAATTTCTTTTACAACCTTATCAATTCGTTATTTAGGCGGTTCTTGGTCAAATTGTCTCAGGTATTTTACAAAAGCTTCAATTTCAATTTCAAATTGTTGAATTTTACTCAATTCTACATCCTCACCTTCAAAAAAGTAGGATAAATTAGTGTGAATTGTGCTAACTGCTTTTATTTGAGAAGAATATAACATCCCAAAAAACAGAATAAAATAGGCTAGGTATCTCATATTTTACAAACTTAACCAAATTTTCAATTCGTTAAGTCCCTCCCTGAAAGCTAATACACATAAAATCAATTTTATTCCTCTCCCAAAACCCTCGTCAACGTAATAGATTTAAATGAAAATTTCATCCCCATATAACCATTCGTTCTACCAATAATTCCAACCTCAATCTCCCCATCTTGATCCGGCAACAAGTTAATTTTAACAGATCCAATTTCCATTTCACAAAAATCAAGTTTACCTTCAACCACGCTTTCCAAAAGCACCGCCTCGGTGAGTGAAAGCTTATACTCCATCATGGATCCAAATTCGGCAAAATCTAACTCAAAAACACCATTCACACCATCAAACACCATCAATTTTATTGGGCTGTCATGCCAATTAATCTTATTTAAATCTTCCATTTTTATTTATTTTATCTATAAATCCTTCAGCAAAGGCAGCCGAACCTATTTCCCGCTTTACGCTCTAAACGCTTCCTTTACCGCAGGTCAACTAAGGCGTTTTTCAGTTTCCTCTGGTCACTTAAAACCACCAAGTTTCTCATGCGCCAAATTTCAGCGTGTTGCCGCTGCAATCGGGGGTAAGGCGATTTGGAACGTTTTCAAAATCCAACCACAATATCACCATTTTTTCTAAATGTCGAATTTATACTAAAAAACATCCGCGAAAATCGGCTCAATCCGCGTCATCGGCGTTCCATCAAACTATCATTCCGCCTAAATCTGCGGGAGACATTTCCCAAGCCAAATTCCCTCCAATTAAATCCGCGAAAATCGGCTCAATCTGTGTTATCGGTGTTCCATCAAACTAAAATTCTGCGTAAATCTGCGAAATCTGCGGGAAACATTTCCCACGCCAAATTCACTTCAATAAATCCGCGAAAATCGGCTCAATCAGCGTCATCGGCGTTCCATCAAACTATACGTCTGTGTAAATCAGCGAAATCTGCGGGAGACATTGCGCGCCAAATTCCCTCCAATCAAATCTGCGAAAATCAGCTCAATCTGCGTCATCTGCGTTCCATCAAACTATAATTCCGCGTAAATCTGCGAAATCTACGGGAAACATTTCCCACGCCAAATCCACTTCAATAAATCCGCGAAAATCCACTCAATCCGCGTCATCCGCGTTCCATCAAACCATAATTCAGCGTAAATCTGCGGGAGACATTTCCAGTGTCAAATTCTCTATAAATAAATCCGCGAAAATCTGCTTAATCTGCGTTCTATCTTAACTAATTATCTGAGTTTATCGAAAGCTACACGGAGCCTGTCAAATTGTGCTTCCGAAGCATCATTCCATATCAGTGAAATTTATTCATAAATACCAATATAAATAATTGTCTTTTGAAATAATCGGGGTGATTTGAGGGAATTAACTTTTAATAGAAAAATAAGTAGTTAAATTATAGATTACCAATTAATTCGTTCGCTAGCCTTATTTTTTCATGATTGATTTGAAATTCATTGTGATTTGACAAGATCCCACAATCTTCAGGAAACTGATATCCCTCCTGATCAGACCATTTATTTATGTAGGGATTGTAGGTGCATGGTTGATCATAAAAAAAAGCACCGTCACTTTTTCGTTGTAGGGGTATTCGATTGTCTAAGCACATAAATCTAAATTCACAATCTTTACAAATTTCTACTTCATTTTTGGAAATATGCCAATATTTTTGAAAAGATTCGGAAGTAACAATTTTCTTTAATTGTTTATAATCAGAAATGTGATGAAAATTACCGTGAATTTCTTGACATTCAGGCGCATTTTTAATCTCGCCATTAATGCCTATAAATAATTTGGAGTAAAAATAGGCGAGAGATTTCTGAGCTTCAATATAAAACCGTCTATCTATCGTAAATGGCTTCCGAAACTCTCTATTCCATGAAGTGTTCAAATTGACCGAACGCTTATGTAGATGAATAGCGTTATCTTTTCTTCCTTCAGGCGCGTTGTAGAGCGATATTTCTTTTGTTCGAATAAAATTTACATTTTTTATCCTATTCAGAATTTCTTCATAATAATAACTCCGCTGAATAATTGTTTCAATTACTGTGTTTTCAAAAAATTCTTCAATTAGTTCGAAATCATCAATTTTAGGCTTGATTATTCGTATTTCAATGGCTAAAACTCCCAAATTCTCTAAATTCCTAATAATCTTATTAAAATAAATTTCATTGACGGATT
>JADZFJ010000106.1 GCA_020849935.1 Crocinitomix sp.
ATGTGGCTGTGATCACCGTTACGATAATTGAGTGTGGACCTTTGTTTGCCTCTTTTGTTCCTTCTAACACTACTGTCTGTAAAGATGAATGTTTGACATTTTTAAATACCAGTACAGGAACTGGAATTATTGGTTATGTTTGGTCATTCTCTGATGTGGCCATTGGAGGTCCTATTCCTGGAGCAGATCCTGGTACGGTTTGTTTCCCTACCGTTGGTGATGTAGATGTGACATTAACCATCACAGATGGGGTTCTTTTTGACGATACAACAATTACCATTACAGTTGCTCCACTACCTGTCGTAAACGCCACTGCTTCAGCTACGACAATTTGTGTGGATGGATCGGTTACGCTTACAGGAACAGGCGATGCACTTGGTTATGTTTGGTCAGGGGGAGTTGTCGATGGAGTTGCATTTACACTCGCTACAACCACCACCTTTACAGTTACTGGGGTTAATGCTTTTGGATGTATTACTACCGATGATATCACAATTACTGTCATCGATTGCGAACCGCTTATTGCTGGGTTCTCGTTTGATGATCTTGTTTGTCAGGGACAATGTATTACCTTAACCGATACCTCGCTAGGCGACCCAGTTGAATGGTTATGGGATTTTGGTGGAGGAGCAACACCTGCAACTTCAACTGATGAAAATCCATTGGTTTGTTTTGATACACCGGGTATTTTTAACATTCAATTAACCGTAACAAATGCACTTGGTGAAAGTGCTTCAACTACTAATTCAATCACGGTTTTTGCTACGCCTACAGTGGATGCTGAACGAGACACCATTATTGATTTAGGCGGTGTGGCCAACCTACTTGCAACAGGCAGTGTCCCTGGAGGAACGTATACTTGGTCGCCAGATGATTTTATCGAATGTGATAATTGTCCAACCACTACCTCTAATTCGCCTGAAGAAATCGTGTACATCGTTACATTTGTTGATGTGAATGGATGTTCAGCAACAGATTCAGTAAGGGTTTTTGTGAATTTTATCGAAGCAATTGGTGTGGCAGATGCATTTACGCCAAACGGTGATGGGGTAAACGATGTTCTCAACGTAATGGGCTTTGGATTAGAGGCAATCACCTTTAGTATCTTTAATAAGTATGGCGAAAAAGTCTTTGAATCTCAAACTCAATTAATTGGATGGGATGGCACTTTCCGAGGGCGCGATGAAAACCCTGGTGTATTTACTTGGGTGCTCGAATATCAATTTGTGAATGGTAAAACAGGGGTTCTTAATGGTACAACCACTTTAGTTAGATAAGCATGAAAAAGCAATTGATTACATTCAGTTTTGCACTTGGTTTAGGGTTGAGTGTTTTTGGTCAACAGGACCAACATTTTAGTATGTTTACTGAGTCGCCATTTTATCTTAATCCGGCAACCGCTGGTTTTGCACATGGAGACATGCAACTATTTACCAATTATCGTCTTCAGTGGAGTACTGCTACGGACAATCCTTACCGCACTATTTCGGCAAGTACCGATTGGAAAATGTTGGATTACGGTGGAGGCAGAATGGGCGCTGGGCTAAATTTTTACAACGATGCAGCAGGAATCACTAAATACCAAACAAATGTGATTTCAATGCCTGTAAATTATGCGTTTAGAATTAATAGAGACCATCAAATCGCCATTGGTCTTCAACCTGCTTTTTATCAACGGACGATCAAAAATACGGACATTACATGGCAAAATCAATGGAATGGGGTAGAGTTTGATAAAACCATCAACAATGATGAACTATTATTGAGCCAAAATTTTACGGTGAGCCGATTTGATATCTCCGCGGGTGCGTATTGGGAGGGTTATTTTACTAAAAATGCGAAATTAAAAATAGGCGTTTCAGGTCAACATTTAACCAAACAACGGGTTAATTTCGCCAACGAAGACGCGCGGTTGTATCGCAAATTAAACATCCACGGGCAAGGTGAATTTAAAAATGATTTAACAGGCGTTACGATCATGCCAGCTTTTGTGGCATTTTTACAAGGCCCAAATAAAGAAATCATCTTAGGATCAAATTTTAGATTTTTGTTAAAAGGAGCCTCGCTTGCTACCAATTATTTTGATGAAATCACCATTTCCTTTGGTTCGTATTTTAGAATGGGTGATGCAATTATTATTAATACCATCTTTGATGTGGCTGGATTTAGCATCGGAGCATCGTATGATTTAAATATTTCAAAATTGAATGTCGCTACGCGAGGAGTTGGAGCTATGGAATTTTTCTTAAAATACCACATCGAATTTGGAATGCGCAACCTTCGAAATAACAGGGTTCACTAATTCAACTAATCCTACATAATTAAAAATGGGTATTAAAATCAGAGATATTGATTTAGGTGATTTTCCTTTGCTTTTAGCACCGATGGAAGATGTTAGTGATCCTCCTTTTCGAGCCTTGTGTAAAAGACACGGGGCAGATTTAATGTTTACGGAATTTATATCTTCCGAAGGGTTGATTCGCGATGCCGCAAAATCGGTTCAAAAATTAGACATTTACGAATATGAACGCCCAGTGGGCATTCAAATTTTTGGCCACGATATCGATTCAATGATTCGTACCACCGAAATCGTTGAAAAAACCAATCCTGATATTATCGATATTAATTATGGCTGCCCGGTAAAAAAGGTAGCGTGTAAAGGCGCAGGCGCAGGAATTTTGCAAGACATTCCGAAAATGGTAGAAATGACAAAAAAGATTGTCGAAACTACTGCGCTCCCTGTCACCGTAAAAACTAGGTTAGGTTGGGATGAATCCACCAAATACATTGTTGAGGTAGCCGAACGTTTACAAGATGTAGGCATCGAAGCAATTTCCATCCACGGACGGACGCGAAAACAAATGTACAAAGGAGATGCCGATTGGACCTTGATTCATGCAGTTAAAAACAATCCGCGGATGCGCATCCCCGTTTTTGGGAATGGCGATATCACAAGTCCTGAAAAGGCATTAGAATACAGAAATAGATATGGGGTAGATGGGGTGATGATTGGACGAGCATCAATCGGTTATCCGTGGATCTTTAACGAGATTAAACATTATATGAAAACGGGACAAAAATTACCCGTTCCATCCATGCAGCAGCGAGTTGACGCCACCAAAGAACATTTGCAAATGTCCATAAAATGGAAAAATGAAATTTTGGCGCTCAACGAAATGAAAAGGCATTATGCTAATTATTTTAAAGGAATTCCAGATTTTAAAGAATACCGCACGCGCCTCGTCACCTCAATGGATTTGCAAGAAATCATGTCCACCCTTGACGAAATCGCCTTAAAGTTCGATAACGTTTACGAAAATCTGAACGTTTAAAAGAAAAATGGTTTAAACACCAGCCCCTGATTTGAAAATTCAAGTGCTGGGAATGGCACTTTTAACGTATTTAAACCTTTAAAGACTAGTTTCAAAAATTTAGATCGGGTCGGAATTTTCTCAAAATCAATATCTAATGAAAAATAAAATTGGCGATAAGGAGTAAAACTTAATTGGCTAATTCCATTATCAATTATAAAAGTTCCACCATCACCAATTAATTGGTTATTAATTCCATATCCAACAGAAAGGTTCAGCCATTTAGGAATTTTTTGTCCTTTTTCTCCCCAACAAAATGGGTTAAAACTCATCCAATACGTCTGACCATTATAATCTTTTAGAAGTTTACTCGCAAAAGAATTTCCCAAAACCTCGGGACGATAATCGGCTAAATCAGTGGGCCGCGCCGAGAATTTGAAATTCACAAACCGCTCGTCAAAAAAATACGATTGCCCAAAATACGAGGCCACACCCAATGCATTGCACCCCATATCTGCCCACGAAAAACCCCAATCTGCGCTATAGGCATCTAAAATTTCGAAAGTCGTCAAATACCCCAATCCAACCCCCGCGCCAATTAAACTAGCTTTTTTTGGGGAAACACCTGCCCATTTATAAGCATCTCCCACGGCTTCGGCAAAATGACCAGCCGCATAAAAATGACCCAATTTATCCATTTGTTGCCATTCTCTACTGTCATCAAAAAAATGGAACTTCGTTTTCTCAAAATCTGCATACCAAACCAACCCCAATCCAGCTATCGAACCTGCCCACAACCCAGCAGTACCAGCACTCACACCAATCACACGGGGTTTAGACAAAGAGTCGGAAGGCGTTAAAAAAGATTGCGCACTCACCCCCATCGAAAGGTGAAAAATCAAAAATAAAACCAGCACAACTCTTTTCATCCCTACTAAAATACTAAGAATATTTACCATTCTAAAAATTAAGGAAATAATTTGGGCGTTCCCCCGACGATCCCGATCCCCAACTCGTTGGGGACGGGATCGTCGGGGTCAGGCTGATCAACGTCGCTATTTATGCGCAAAAGCACGCGCATAAATGAGCTCCACAAGTTTCCCATCCTTAACGCAAACAAAGGTGATTTTTAACGCTACGTCACATTAAATCCACTAATATAGTTGGGTGCTTTTTTTAAATCGGCAAGTTCTTGTTGCGAATAACCATTCAATTTGGCCATAATGGCAACCGCATTGTCCTTTTTCATTTTTTGAATAAATCCCCAGTTTATCTTCGTTTTTTCTAAAAAGTCATGGTCACAATCTGACCAAATTAATAGTGAGTGATGCCCAGTGATTGCCAAAACACCTTCAAATAATTCAGCTAATTTATGTTCAAACCCGTCTTTCCAAAATAAACCTTCGGTGGCTAAAAATCGGTGGTTATTTGGTTGAATTAATTTGCGAATTCGTGGAATATAGGGCGCAATTTTAATCAAAATCCGACCAGTTAAACCGGGCAAACTTTTAATTTTCCATTGCACAGGATTTGCCTGAATTCCACAAACCAGCTCACCATCCACTCTTAAAACAAAATAGTTATCATCAAAAAAAAGCGATTCAGTCGCAAAAAACTGAAATGAATC
>JADZFJ010000107.1 GCA_020849935.1 Crocinitomix sp.
AAGGATATTTTCCAACTGAAGTTTCACCAGACAGCATCAACGCATCCGCACCGTCCAACACTGCATTTGCTACGTCGTTCACTTCTGCCCGCGTAGGCGTAAAATTTTCAATCATGCTCTCCATCATTTGTGTAGCCACAATGGTAGGTTTAGCATATTTTCGGCAGGTTTTAATCATCATTTTTTGAAGATTAGGCACCGTTTCCATTGGAACTTCTACCCCTAAATCCCCACGCGCCACCATAATCGCATCCGTCACTTTAATGATGTCCTCAATTTCAGCAATTGCTTCTGGTTTTTCAATTTTAGCAATCACCTTTGCATGACATTTTTTATTTTGAATGATGTGTTTTAATTCAATAATATCTCTAGCCGATCGCACAAATGAAAGTCCTATCCAATCAACTGATTGAGAAAGAGCAAAATCTAAATCAATGGCGTCCTTTTCAGTAATACATGGCATCGAAATGACTGTGTTTGGTAAATTCACCCCCTTTTTGGAACGTAAAATTCCACCGTGAACCACCTTGGTATAAACTTCATCCACGCGGTTGGTGGACACCACTTCTAATTGTAATTTTCCGTCGTCCATGAGTACTTTATCGCCTACTTTTACATCACGTGGAAATTCTTCATACGTTAAATACACCCGTTCTGAAGTACCAATTAGTTTCTTTGTAGTAATAATTAAGCTTGCACCATTTACTAAATTCACGCCATTATCTTCCACCTCTCCAATTCTAATTTTAGGACCTTGTAAATCGGCAAGAATCGAAACATTAAGCCCTTCCTCGGCATTAATTTCCCGAATTTTCAAAATTGTGGCTAAATGATCCTCGTGCGACCCGTGAGAAAAGTTTAGTCGACAAACATTTACCCCAGCCTTAATCAATTTCCGTAAAACTTCTTTTGATGAAGCACATGCAGGCCCCATCGTTGCAACAATTTTTGTTTTTTTCATTTCATTTTTCTTAAAGTATTCTCAATCGAATACATACAAACTAAACTTCGCACAGTTCAAATAGCCCCCCAAGTGTTATGTCGCTAAAACACTAAATTACCTTTAGATTTTAACGAATTTGGATCAAATTGAAAGGCCGCTAAAATAATATCCACCTCCTTTAATTTCTGAATCAATTCTGAAACATCGTGGGTGAAATTATTCTTAATCACTAAAAAATAGTCAATTTGATTTTGTTCAGGAATCAATTTCAAAAAATTATCAGATAAATTTTTGATTAAATAATATTCAATATGTTCATCCTCATCAAAAAACGAATAAAATGAAAATAAATGATCCTCGTCAATTTTCAAACGGACATTTAAATCAACATCCTTCACCAAAGCAAGTGACAAGGCACGGTTAATTGCCCAAGAAAGTCGATAATCTGCATTGCTTGAACAAATTCCAATTAAATCAAATGAAAAATCATCCTCAAATAAAAGTTTGTGCTTTGCCATAGTTAAATGTCTATCGCAAATGTATTCATAATTCAGGTAATTCTGTCAAGTCAGTGTTAATTCATCCTTATCTTTCCGCATATTTATACGTATATTTGGATTTAATTCTTTTAGAAATGAAATTATTTTTGGATAATACCCGTTATTTTCTCAGTGACGAATTTGTGGATCTTTCTATCCCAATTACCAATCAAAAAGATAATGTAAATGCTTGGCATTGCGATCCGGTTAAAATTGAACCAGTTGTTGCCGAAGGGTTTATTGGGGATGTCAATCAAGGTGCACCAGTCAATTTTCGGAATATTTCGTTAAACCCGCATGGTAATGGAACACATACCGAATGTGTCGGGCATATCTCTAAAGATTACATCACCATCAATCAATGCCTCAACGAATTTCATTTTTTTGGACAAATCATCTCAATAACACCCCAACAAGTTTGGAATAATGAATTTAAAACCAATGATTTGGTAATTACGAAAGCGGCCATTCTGGAAAAATTTCAACTAGGACAAGATTCAAAAGTCTTGATCATCCGTACCCTTCCTAACTTGGAGGAAAAAAGAACCTTTCACTATTCCGATACCAATCCGGCCTATTTTGAAGACGCGGCAATGGAACTCATCAACGAATTAGGAATCGAGCACCTCATGGTAGATTTGCCATCGGTCGATCGCGAAATGGATCTTGGTAAATTGTCAACGCATCACATTTTTTGGAATTATCCCGCAAAACCCGCTTATCAAAAAACAATTTCTGAATTACTCTATATTCCAACCATTTTGCAGGATGGAACTTACTTGATCCACCTTCAAATTATTAGTTTAGAAAGCGATGCATCACCAAGTAAAATTTTAGCTCATAAAATTTATTCAGCATAAAAAGAACAAAATTATAGGCAAACTGAAATAATTTTGCAAAAACCTTTGGAAAACCAAGCGAAACATACTATATTTGTGCCGATTAAGAAACATTAAAAGAAGAGGGGACCGTTGTCCCCTCTTTTTGTACGAAAAATGATTGATAAAAAAACAATATTAAAATTAGCTGAAGAACGCATTGAAGAACTCAATTCGGGAATCTATATTGTGGAATTAAAAATCGCATCGGGCAATCAAATTTTTCTTGAATTAGACAAGGAAGTTGGTTCAATTGCCATCGAAGATTGTATGTCGGTGAGCAGAAATATTGAGCATAATTTAGACCGCGAAATTGAAGATTTTTCCCTCGAAGTTTCTTCGGCCGGACTAGATCAACCACTTCGTGCATTGAAACAGTTTAAAAAAAATATTGGTAGAGAAGTAAAAGTGGTGACTTCACAAAATGGTCAGAAATTTCAAGGAATTTTAAAAGCCGCTGATGAAGAACAAATTAGTGTTGAAGTTAAAGAAAAAAGAAACGTCGAAGGACGAAAATCAAAAGTGTGGATTACGGAAGAATTACCCTTTAAATATAATGATGTAAAAGAGGTTAAATTGATAATTTCTTTTTAAAAATTTGATGATATGAATGCGTTGGAATTAATAGAATCCTTTTCGGAATTTAAGGAATTTAAAAATATTGACAGAGAAACAATGATGAACATCCTACAAGATGTTTTCAGATCGATGCTCAAGAAAAAATATGGTTCAGATGACCATATTGACGTTATTATTAACCCCGATAAAGGCGATGTTGAAATCTGGATCAATCGAGAAATCGTTCCAGATGGAGAAGTTGAAGATGAAAACATCGAAATCTCCCTTTCTGAAGCGGTGCAAATTGAAGCCGATTTTGAAGTAGGTGAAGAGGTAGCGGAAGAAGTAAAATTAGATGATTTCGGTCGTAGAAATGTATTGTCTTTAAGACAAAACTTAATTTCTAGAATCCTAGAATTAGAAAAAGATCATATCTACAAAAAATACAAAGAAAGAATCGGTGAAATTATCACTGGCGAAGTTTACCAAGTTTGGAAACGTGAAATTCTTGTATTGGATGACGAAGGAAATGAGCTGATTTTACCAAAACAAGAACAAATCCCATCGGATTATTTCAAAAAAGGTGAGTCCGTTCGTGCAGTTGTTGCGCGTGTTGATTTAAGAAACAATAGCCCAATCATTATTTTGTCGCGTACAGCGACTGAATTTTTGGAGCGTTTGTTCGAATTGGAAGTTCCTGAAGTATTTGACGGTTTAATTACCATCAAAAAAATCGTGCGTGAGCCAGGTGAAAGAGCAAAAGTAGCAGTCGAAGCTTACGACGATCGTATTGATCCAGTTGGAGCTTGCGTTGGGATGAAAGGGGCGAGAATTCATGGAATTGTTCGTGAATTAAAAAATGAAAATATCGATGTGATTAATTATACATCAAACGATAAATTATTTATTCAACGTGCATTATCTCCTGCAAAAATTACCTCTATCGAATTGGATGAGGTGAATATGCGTGCAGATGTTTATTTAAAAACAGATCAAGTATCTTTAGCTATCGGTAAAGGTGGACACAATATCAAATTAGCTGGTAAATTAAGCGGCTATGAAATTGATGTGTATCGTGAAGGTGCAGAAGATATCGAAGATGTGGATTTAGATGAATTCTCAGATGAAATTGAAGGATGGGTGATTAAAGAATTAAAATCAATTGGTTTAGATTCTGCGAAATCCGTGCTTGAATTAGATGCAGAAGAATTGACAAGAAGAACTGATTTGGAATTAGAAACAATCGAAGACGTTCTGAATGTGTTAAAAGCAGAGTTCGAATAAGACATAAGTAAAGTAGAAACTATTAAAAGGTATCTCTCGTAAGATACCAAAAAAATTAAGGCGGTAAAGCATAGAGCATAATGGGAGGTCAGGAAAAAAGGTTAAATAAGGTAGCAAAGGAATTCAACATTAGTATTACTACTATTGTCGATTTTTTGCATACCAAAGGAATTGCAATTGATTCTAACCCAAATACCAAAATAGAATCAACTATTTTGACAATTTTGGATCAGCAATTTAAAGAAGATAAAGTCGCAAAACAAAATTCTGAAACGGTTGATATTGGGCGTGAAAAAAGAGAATCCATCTCGTTGAAAGATGTGAAAAAGGAAACCGTCGCTGCTGATGACGACGATGATGACGACGATTATGCTGATGAAAAACCAGAAGTTAAGGTTTTCCAAAAACCGTATGTACCGCCTGTACGTGTAGTTGAGGAAAAAATTGCAGAAAAGCCTGTTGAAGTTCCGAAACCAGCTCCCGAAGTTATTGCCGAAAAAGTGGTCGAATCTCCAGTTGAAGAACCTCAAAAAGGGGTGTCTATACTTGGAAAAATTGACTTGGATGCACTAAATCAAAAAACGCGACCAGCAAAGAAAAAATTTGAACCTTACGAAGCACCTAAAGTTACTCCGAAAGTAGAAACTCCTGTTGTTGAAAAAGTTCAAGAAATTAAGACGGAAAAAGTGGCAAGTAGCCACGAAGAACCTAAAAAAGTGGTGGAGGAAATTGAGACGATTAAAATGTCCTCTCAAAAACTTACTGGTCCGGTGGTGGTTGGTCGAATGGTGTTACCAGTTGAACGCGAAAAATCGGATAATAATTCCCGTAAAAAGCGGAAAAGAATTAAAAAGGTTAACATCGATAAACAAGTTGTTAAACCTGCATCTACAGATCAACAAGGACAAGGAACTTCGCAAAATCGACCAATCGGTCAACAAGGGCAAGGCCAAAATCAAGCAAAAGGAAAAAATAAATTTGCTAAAAAGGATAAGCCTGTTGTAACGGATGCCGAAATTCAAAAAGAAATTAAAGAAACCTTAGCACGTTTACAAGGTGGAAATAAAAAGAAAGCAGCAGTTTATCGCCGTGAAAAGAGACAAAATGTCGCTGACCGTAGAGCAGAAGAATTAGAGCAAGAAGAACTCCAAAAAAGTATCTTAAAAATCACCGAGTTTGTTACCGTGTCGCAATTGGCAACGATGATGGATGTGAGTCCTACGGAGGTTATTGCTTCATGTATGAACTTGAAAATTTTCGCTTCAATTAATCAACGTTTAGATCGTGAAACTATTGAATTAGTAGCTTCTGAATTTGATTTTGACACCGAATTTATTAGTGCGGATGTACAAGAATCTATCACAATTGAAGCGGATTCTGAAGAAGATTTGATCGAACGTCCACCAATCGTTACGGTAATGGGTCACGTCGATCACGGTAAAACTTCCTTATTGGATTATATCCGTTCAGCAAACGTTATTCAAGGCGAGGCAGGGGGGATCACCCAACATATTGGTGCTTATTCAGTTGAAACTAAAACTGGTAAACACGTAACTTTCCTAGATACACCAGGTCACGAAGCCTTTACTGCAATGCGGGCAAGGGGTGCGCAAGTTACTGACATCGCTATTATTATTGTGGCAGCGGATGATGACGTAATGCCTCAAACAAAAGAAGCCATTGCGCATGCACAAGCGGCCGAAGTTCCAATTGTATTTGCCATCAATAAAATTGATAAACCAGGAGCTAATCCTGAAAAAATAAAAGAGCAACTTTCTCAAATGAATATCCTTGTGGAAGATTGGGGAGGTAAATACCAATCCCAAGAAATTTCTGCTAAAAAAGGAATCAATATTGATGAATTGCTTGAAAAAGTATTACTCGAGGCCGAATTATTGGAATTAAAAGCTAATCCAAATAAACGGGCAACTGGAACTGTAGTTGAATCTTTATTGGATAAAGGTAAAGGATACGTTACTACGGTACTTGTTTCTTCTGGAACATTAAGAGTTGGAGATCCAATTATCGCAGGTAAAAACTACGGAAAGGTAAAAGCGATGCACAATGATAAAGGTGCATTGGTGAAAGAGGCAGGGCCTTCAACACCAGTTTCTATCTTAGGTTTCAATGGTGCACCAAGTGCGGGAGATCAATTTAATTCAATGGCTGACGAAAAAGAGGTGAAATTAATCGCTTCTAAACGTGAGCAGTTGAGCAGAGAACAAGGCTTTAGAACACAAAAACGTGTAACCCTTAAAACAATCGGAGATCGTTTGGCAATTGGAGATTTCCAAGAGTTGAACCTTATCGTAAAAGGAGATGTGGATGGTTCGGTAGAAGCTGTTTCCGATTCATTGTTGAAATTATCGACAGAAAAAATTCAAGTAAATATTATCCACAAAGGAGTTGGTCAAATTTCTGAGGCCGATGTGACACTTGCTTCTGCATCGAATGCAATTGTAATCGGTTTCCAAGTTCGACCTTCTGCGATTGCTAGAAAAGCAGCCGAACGTGAAGGAATCGATGTCCGTTTGTATTCAATTATTTACAAGGCTATCGAGGAAATCGAACAAGCGATGAAAGGAATGTTGGCACCTGAGTACAAAGAAGAAATTCTTGGGGTGGCTGAAATTCGTGAAACATTTAGAATTTCTAAAGTTGGTACCATCGCAGGATGTTATGTTTCTGAAGGTCGAATCTTACGTAACTCAAAAGTACGCGTAATCCGAGATGGAATTGTGGTACACGATGGATTGTTAGGTTCATTGAAACGTTTCAAAGACGATGTAAAAGAAGTGAAAAACAACTACGAGTGCGGTTTAAATATTGATAAATTCGACAATATCGAAGTAGGCGATTTAATTGAAGCTTACCACGAAGTCGAAGTTGCGGTAAAATAATTCAACCAAATCATTTGAGCCACCACCATTGTTTATTCAATTGTGGTGGCTTTTTTTTTGTTTTAGAATTAGATAGCTCTAAATCTATTTCTCTTTACTTTTATATAAGATCGCTAATAAGTAGAAGATGGCGCGAGTGTCCCACTCGTGCCTTAAATTAAGCATAAGTTTTCAAATTAAAAGCAAGATCTAATCCAAGAAAACCCGCCCAATCCGCGTTATCGCCGATCTATTAAGCAGAGCTAAATCCTTTTCCGATAATCTAAGATCGTTAATAGATAGAAGATGGCGCGAGTGTCCCACTCGTGCCTTAAATTAAGCATAAGTTTTCAAATTAAAAGCAAGATCTAATCCGAGAAAACCCGCCCAATCCGCGTTATCGCCGTTCTATTAAGCAGGGCTAACTCCTTATCCTTTTCCGATAATCTAAGATCGCTAATAGATAAAAGATGGCGCGAGTGTCCCACTCGTGCCGTTAATTAAGCACAAGTTTCCAAATTAAAAGCAAGATCTAATCCGAGAAAACCCGCCCAATCCGAGTCATCGCCCTTCTAAATACTAAAGAGTGGAACGCTCCCACCAACTTTTTTGAAAGATTGAGTTTGTCGATATGTTATCGAAGTGTGCTCTCGCGGTGGCTGGGGTGTTACGCTGAGTTTATCGAAGTGCTCTCTCGCGGTGGCTGAGGTTCTCGAAGCCACCTATTGATTCGGAATCGCCGGCAATTGAATTTTATCCTCAACCACCACCGCAGTCGGGAAAAATCCAGCTAATTCAGCTTTTAATCCTTCCGCCTCTAATCGAGTTCTGAAATTCCCAACCCTTAAACGATAATTAGGAGCACTATAATCAATATACGCTTTATGTAAATGACCATATCGCGCTAAAAAACTTGCTTTTTGCTGCGAAACAATCGATTTATCTTGGTCAAAAAAGATCATAATTCGAAAACCATCAATTTTTACACCTTCTGGAGTCGATTCACCCGAACGAACAAAATCACTTAGTTTATCCAAACGTGCATCTTTGTGAACGGTCACCTTACCCTTTTTAGCGTAAAAATTTAAATCAGGATTTCGCATACTCAAGCTGTCCTTTGAGGTATATTTTAACCAATCGTCTTGTCCAAACGAAGTTAAATTAAATAAAACAACCAAACTCAAGAAAAATACCGTTTTCATAATTAACATATCTTTTACTACAACAAAAGTAAACAAAAAACAGAATACCTGTTTTTATTAAATTTTAGTTTTAACTTTTTTTATGATCATTTACACCTAAATTATTATTTTGTAAGTATTTGCACCTATCGTTTATTTAGAATCAATTTAAATTAGCATCCACCCCCTCAAAAAATTCCCCAAATTCGGCTGTTAAAACGACATTGTGCTAATTTTGTACGTGATTAAGTATCCTAGATACTAACGAAAAAAGGAATAAAATTTTTCAAATGAAAATAAAAAGTTTGTTCATCTCTAACAAAATCAAGCAGATAGCTTTAACTGCTCTTGCGCTGATATCTTTTACATACAATCTTCATGCCCAAGCTGGTGATCCTGCAAATGGAGAGAAATTATTTAGATCAAATTGTGCCTCTTGTCACTTTCCTGACAAAGACATGACCGGTCCAGCCCTTAAAGGTGCAAGACAACGATGGATTGACAATTCAAGCGAAGAGCAATTCTATGCATGGGTAAAAAATTCTTCAACTGTTATAGCGGGTGGTGATACTTACGCAGCTGGTTTGAAATCCAAATGGAAATCTGTAATGACGGCAGTGAATGTCACAAATGAGGACATCGATGATATCTTTGCGTACGTAGAGGCTTATACCCCGCCTGTTTCAGTAACTCCAACTGATCCTGCTGGTCCTAAAGTAGAAACCGAATCATCTTCACTTTATTGGTGGTTATTGGCTGGTTTATTAGTGATCGTCATCAGTGTTGTTGCAGGTGTTCGTGGAAACTTAGCAGCTTTAGCACGTAAAAAAGACGGAGAAGAAGAACAAGAGCAATTAACAATTGGTGAATCTGCTCGTTCTTGGGCTTGGAAAAACAGAGGTTGGTTTGGGGTAACTGTATTTGTTACCATCGTCCTATTATTAGCTATGGGAATGACCAAATGGTTAGAATTAGGGGTTTATGAGGATTATAAACCGGAACAACCAATTGCATACTCTCATGAATTACACGCAGGTACCTTAGAAATAGATTGTAAATACTGCCACAACGCAGTAACTAAATCTAAATACGCAACCATTCCTACCGTAAACGTTTGTATGAACTGTCACAAAACAGTAAATGAAGGAACAACAACTGGAACAACTGAAATTGCTAAAATTTACGAAGCGGCAGGATATGATCCAGTTAAAAAAGAATACACAGGTGTTACAAAACCTATTAAATGGGTAAAAGTTCACACACTTCCTGATCACGTTTATTTTAACCACTCTCAGCACGTAGTTGCTGGAGGCGTTGATTGTAAACAATGTCATGGAAACATGAAAAAACAAACGGTTGGTAAAGTAATGACTACCGAAGAGTTGAATAATGTAGGGGTAACTGACGAAGATTACGAAGAAAATGCAATTAAATTTACGAAACCTACCTTAACAATGGGATGGTGTATTGAGTGTCACAGACAATCAAGCGTAGATATTGCAAATGCTCCAGCAGGAAGTTATTATGAAATGATTCATAAACGATTACTACTAGATAAGAAAACGTATCAAAAATATTTAGAGGATGATATGGTTACCGTGGGAGAATTGGGAGGATTGGAATGTGCTAAATGTCATTACTAATTAGGATTAAAGAGACTATATATAGATATGGGAACAAATAGAAAATACTGGAAAGGTCTTGATGAATTAAATGAAACGCCGGAGTTTTTAGCTTCGACGAAAAATGAATTTCCTCAAGAATTAAGTGTTGATCAGTTTTTAGCAGAGGATAAATTAGATGAGTCGTCTACTGGAAGAAGAGATTTCTTGAAATTTTTAGGTTTCAGCGTGGCAGCAGCTACCGTTGCAGCGTGCGAAGCACCTGTGGTAAAAGCGGTTCCGTATGTTGTTAAACCAGAAGATATTACTCCTGGGGTTGCAAATTGGTACGCGTCTTCTTATTACGATGGCGAGACGTATGCAAGCATCCTAGTGAAAACCCGTGAAGGTCGTCCAATCCATATCACTGGAAATAAAAAGAATGGATTCACTAAAGGTGGAACAAATCCAAGAATTATTGGATCTGTATTGTCGCTTTACGATGGTGAGAGATTACAAAATCCAACCTTCCAAGCCGCCCCAATTTCTTGGGAAAAAGCTGATGGTGAGATTATTAAAAAATTAACTGATACTGTTGCTAAAGGTAAAAAGGTTGTTCTTTTATCGAATACTGTAATCAGCCCATCTACAGGTGGAATCATTGATGAATTTAAGAAAAAAATTGGTGGAGGAACGCAAGTAGTTACGCCAACTGAAACCACTGCGGATATTGCAGCGGGTGAACCAATTGATGCGCTTGCTCCAGCAGCAACGAGCGAATTCGTGGATCACATTCAATATGATGCAATTTCTTACAACGGAATGCGTCAAGCGAACTTAGAATCTTTTGGTAAAAATATCATTCCTGACTACGACTTTTCAAAAGCGAAAGTAATTGTGAGTGTGGCAGCAGATTTTATGAATTCATGGGTGTTACCAACTCAATTTCTTGGGGATTACGTGATTTCTAGAAATCCTGAAAATGAGTGGATGTCACGTCATTTCCAATTTGAATCTAACATGTCAATGACAGGTTCAAATGCAGATGTGCGTTCGATGATTAAGCCGTCTGAACAAGGAAAAGTTGTTGCCTTATTACATCAAGAAATAACTGGAAATCCAATTGCTGGTGTTCAAACTTCGACTCTTTCTGCTGATGTAGTGGCTAGTGTTAAATTGGCCGCAAAAGAATTAAAAGCTGCGAAAGGTAAATCATTAGTAGTTGCTGGTTCAAATAGAAAATCAATTCAAGTGATTGTAAATTCAATCAACAGTGCATTGGATAACTATTCTTCTACCATCAACTTGAACAATCCAATCAATCTTCATAAATCAGAAGA
>JADZFJ010000108.1 GCA_020849935.1 Crocinitomix sp.
TGACTTCTCTAAAGAATTTAACAGTGTCAAATTCTTTTTCAGGTGTATTAGATTGATTACTCATTTGTTATAATATCTTTTGGTGAACGTATATCAAAATACAATCTCGGCTTTCCCATAAATCAAATATACAAAAAAATATGGACAAGGAGTCAATTGTAATACAAGGCTATGCCTAAGCCCGAATAATGCAGCTATTCATAGTTTGCTCATTTGCTTTGGAAATTAAATTTCTCAAATTTTCTCCTCCATTAATTATGATAAAGAATCAATTATTTTAAATGGCGGAGTTATTAGATTGCCTTTGTAACAATCAATATAAAAATCAGGAAGTTAACACTAAGAATGATCCAAAAAAAACTGCGACTTGGTTTGGAGATTGCTTTTAATTTGGTGATTATTTTATCGTTGAGGATGCTTGCAGTGCTTTTATTATCTGTATTGTTAAAATCAACTTCGCTCAAATCTATTTTTTTTAAACCGTATTTTACGATTTTTTTTATCCATTTGTTTTCGTCTGATTGCTCAACTTCGAGCAGCATTTTTAACTTCAATTTTACAAAGTCCTCTCCACTGGTAAATAAGTCGGGGTTTTGCATTTTAATTTTGTCAATTATTTTCTCAATAAGTGGGTAGAAAATTTTATCGCCTTTATCATTTAAGATTTGATGAATGGTTTTTGAAATTAGGTATTTACTACCCAAGGTAGATAATAAGTAGGGACAAATAAAAAGTGACAACATGACGATGCTAGTGCCTATTGGGCGTATAGCAAATAAGACGATAAAAGCCATTTTTCCACCATAATGAATTGGACCTCCGAGATATGCTGACTCATCGCCGGATTGAATTACGATAAAAAGCACAGACAAAATGGCAAAAAAATTGATGGCAAGTTGACCTAAAATGTTAATTTTCAAAAAACTAAACCCCGTTTTTGCAACCAGTTTTGCGATGTAAGCATATTTATTGTCCATAATTTTTGATTGTGAATGAATTAGGTAGTCGCTGAAAATACAAAAAAAAATTGTAAGGGGAGTTTAAACTGTTTTCAGATGAATTAATTTTTGCTGCAAAGTAGGATACGGAATCGGTTAAAAATGGATCTAAAACAACTATTAATTGTCTAGCGCGGTGTCGCAATTATTTCTGTTTTGATGTACTCGTTTAAGATCTGATATTGATCGATTTTCTGTCCATCCCATTCATCATTTTTAAAATTCCATAAAACAGCATGTTTATAATAAATTTGGGTTTCGATAATTGGAAAATAGCGTGGACTTTCTGTGATCCAAAGATCACCTTCGCCACCTGAATAAGCGCCAACTGGTATAAAATAGGCATTAAAAATTCGTCCATCCACTTGTTGAAAATAGAAACTACGTACTTCTAAATTGTTGAAATTAAATGGATTTGTGATTTTTTTGATTAGGAAACCAAACACCAACAAAGAACAAAGAAGATGGAAAATGCGCATTGGAAATCGATACCAAGCTTTTGGGTAATTGTTTTTAATAACCAACCAAAGTGCCCAGATTGCCAAGGAAATGATTAAAAGTAGGTCTGTCCAAAAACCAGTAAAGGAAATATTTGTGCATGTAAGTATTAGTAAGTAAAGGGGAAAGAAAATAGTTAGAAATAGTTTGCTCATTTGCCCCAAAGATTAAATTTCTTAAAAAATCTGCTCCAATAATTAGTTACGATGCCGAATCAAATATATTTTAAATGGGGTGATTTTTTTTTCAGAGCGAGAAGGAGTTTGTGAAAATTTGCAAGGCTTTCTTCTTTCTCATTCTCATTCCGACTCTATGCCAGTCCTAATTTCAAATGCTTTCCTATTTCGCCTTCATTTTATTGCCTTTTGGATCGTGGGTAACTTCGGCTAATCCGAGTGCTTCCATTAATGGTGGGATATACATTCCAACTCTTCCGCGAAGTCCTTTTTTGAGGCCATACCAACCGCCGGCAGGGTTGTTTTCAGCACGACCCCAAGCTTCAATAGTTCCTTCTTTAGCAGGTTTTTGTTCGTCTGCGCTACCGAGTTCCATCCAATCGCCATGTTTTTTTAGCATTTGGTGGAGATCGTCAAGGATGTTGATATTGTAATGTAAAACGGTTTTACCAACGGTACACACCAAAATGTCATTTCCATCTTTTTGATCGACATGCATAGTGTATTCGCTTGTGAGTGGCGGTGTTTTTAAGACCATTGGTTTTTCTTTTGTTCCGATTGAATGTGCCATATTTTTTGGTTTTATTTTGTAGATGAAATTGTTTCTGCTTCGTTTTTTAAATCTGCTGCATAAGCTTCGAATGATTGGTCGAAAGGAGGAATCATTTTGGCGAATAGTGGAAAAAGTGGTCCCCCAATTTTTTCGACCATGGTAAAGTTGGTTAAATTGTTACCTATTGATTTTAAGGTGTAAACGCGTTTACCCATGGCATCGCCCCAAACCAAACGTTGGTCGGCTTCAAATTCTTTTACTTTTAATTTAAATTCTCGTTTAGGATCGAGTGTTGATTTGAGTTTTATTTTTTCGCCTAAAGCGATGTTGCCGTCGATTGATACGACGGTTGAATTCCACCGAGGAAAATCGTTTGCATTGGTTAATAATGCCCAAATAATACTTTTATCGGCTTGGATGTCGATGCTTACAGCAGTTTCACGACTAAAGGTTTTTTTTGTAGTGACTGCGCTACCTGTTGATGCTATTGTTGTCATTTTATCTTGTTTTTTGTGTTGATATTATTTGGACGATTGACCAGTATAAAATGATAGGTTATTTTTCATTTTTTTCAGAATAATTTTCCATTACATCTCTATTGTGTTGAATATGATGTAATTGCAAGTCTGAACCATTTGAATTAAATGGATCGATTTCTTTCATTATTTGAAATCGTAAGTCTAAAAGTTGTTCTCGGTTTGGGTCATTTGCCTTTTTGGCGAAATCAATTTTATTTTTTTCAACTTCAAAATCTTGCTTTGGATTAAAGATTCCATTGAGTTCGGAACATTGATGACAGGTGCCATTTTTGTTGATTAAGGCACACCGACCTTCAAAAACATTCACCATTTTAGATCGACTGGTGTGCAGGTAATATTTAACCATTGCCTCGCTTGTTTGCAGAATTTCGACAATTTCTGCCACTTTAAATTCGTACACTTCTTTTAATAAAATGCAGATTTGTTGCTCGAGTGGCAGCGATTTTGAAATGCAGGTAAGGCAAAAGGTGATATGTTCTTTGATTTCAAAATTTCCATGTTGCGAAGTTTGATTAATGGCCATTACTTCAGGAAAATAATTTGGATTGGAAAGGGCTTTTGCTTTGCAGATATCAGTGACATTTTCTGTCCAACGTTTTTTGGCTCTTAAATTGTCCTTGGTAAGGTTAGATGCAATGGTAAAAATCCAGGTTTTCACCGTACTTTCTGCTCTAAATGTGTCCAATTTAGTGGAGGCTTTTATAAAGGTGTCTTGAACCAGATCTTCGGTATCTTCAATACTTGCTGTGATTCGTAATAAGTAGGATTTCAAGTGAGGCCTTGCACTTTCAAATTCTGAAGTAAATTGTTCTTTTGTCATTTTTTTAGATTGATCAAAAACTTGATTTTCAGCTTTAAAAATACAATTTTATTTTAAATGACGCTTATTTTATACGTGTAAGTTGAATTTGGCAAGGAGTTGCAAAAGGGATGCAGCGGAGCTCTTTTTTGAAAAAAAAAGCGGGAGTGGAAGCCCGACCCCGACGATCCCGACTGAAACGTCAGGATGTCGGGGTTTACAACCCAGGCGATTCTGACTGAAAGGGAGGGATTGTTGGGGATTTGCCCAAGTAAAAAAAATAAAAATCGGTTTATTGATAGGGATGACCTAGAAGGGTAAATTACCATCCTTGTTTCCATTTTTGCGCTATTTTGAGGGCTGTTTCTAACATATACGCCGACCAATTTTCGATTTTCCAATCTGTACTGGCGAGGGAGGATTGTCGCAATTTTTCGTGTGCATCGGAATGATTTTTGGCCGTTTCGAGGATGAAGGAGAGTTCGGCTTGTTGTTGTGCTAATTCCTCATTTTGAGGAATTTCGAGGCTAAGTGAAGATTTAATTTCGGGAAGAAATGTGTTGGAAATTTGGGGTGTATTTTTTTTGAGATATTGATGGATGATGTTTTGCATTCGGTCAAAATCGTGTTGAAATTGGATTTGTTGTTCGGATGTGTAAAGGGCTGTTCCTAATTGCTCCAGCACCACGAATTTTAAATTAGGGCAGCGATTAAGGCTAAGTTTTAAGAGTTCAAAAACTTCATCGGGAACGGCATTGTCGTGGGTATCTCGGCGAATGTTGCGGGTTGGGTGCACGTCTGATGGTTCCCAGCTTCCGCCAGAAATGTGAATTTCACGCACACGGTCGAGCGGGTAGGCTTTAATTAAGGTGTCAAAACTGAGCGAAAAATTCTGTAATTGGCAATAGAGGTTGTGCAAGTCGAGGATAATAAATCCATTAATGGGTTCGATTAGTTTTGTGAGAAATTCGCCTTGCTGTTTGACTTCATCGAGGGTGTAGGCGAAGGCAATATTTTCAAGTCCTACGGGACATTGACATGCGTCGTAAATTCTTACTAGTCGGTCGCGGCCAAGGGCTAAGGTTGATTGATTATAAGGCACACTAATCGGTGCACCTTTGTGAAAATCGGAACCTGTCATAAAGCCAAAATGTTCGGTGACATGGTCGAATTTAAAATGATTAGCCGTTTTTTTTAAGTGGCGTAACCAGTTGGTTTGATCCTCACTCCATTTGCCAGAAAAGATTGAAAAATAGACCCCGTGTCCGATAAGTCGGTTTGCTTGGCTGTAGGTTTTTAATAATTCGACAAACCAATCGGGGATGTTTTTGACTTTAAATAAGGTGTCAAAAGACCATTCGATGGCTTCTATTTTTTCCGAAGCAAACAGCGGCAAAGTTGCCTGTAACAAATGTTGATCTAAGTTACAAGCAACGGTTGAGTAAATTGTGGATTGACTGGTTTTCATTAACCCATACCACAAGCCGGACAATCTTCGAAACCACATTGAGGTTTTGGATCACCGTCATCGGTTGGCTCTGCAGTTGTGCGGTCGATATTTTCTTTTTCACACGAAGTCGTGATTCCAGTCACGGCAGAAATTGCAATACTTAGTGTGATGGCTTGGAGTAATGTTTTTGGTAGTTTCATACTTGAATTTAAATTTTTCAACCTTTGTTTATTGGATGATGAAGGTGGATGAAATTTGGTTGCATAGCTAATAAAATAAATGATGGATTTAATACTTACTTCCAATTTTTAAAAGGATGGGTGGTAAGATTTGCGTTGTAATATTTTGGTTCGGAGGTCACTTCTTTGCCAACCCAAAGGGGTAATTCAAACGTTTCATCTTCACTATTTAGTTCGATTTCGGCCACCCATAAGCCAGCATTATCGCCTAAAAATTCATCTACTTCCCAGATGTTGCCTTTAAAATTTAGCGTATATCGGATTTTAGAAAGTTCTGAACTAGCAAAATTGTCAAGTAATTCGGTTGCTTCTTGAAGTGGAATTTCATATTCATATTCGGTCCTAGTTGCCCCAATAGTGATTCCTTTAATGGTTAAAAATCCTTGTGTTGGGGTTTGGCGTATCCGAATGGTTTTATGTTGATCTGTCAGCAAATACCCTTGCCGATAAAGTTCGCCCGCAGGCTTTTCTTGTTGATTCCATTGATTTTGGTCAACTAAAAATTTTCGTTCGATTTCTTGTGCCATAGTAATTTTCTCCTTTTGCAGACAATCAAAGAGTACGAATTTATCCAAATTTCTTTGGAATTTAATGGTAGATGTTAATTCGATTGGAGTTTAATTTTTTTTGGTGTCCACCAACTCCAATTTGGTAATAGAAGGGAGGTAAGCTTCAACTAACTCATATTCGCCCTCGCAGCAAGGGAAGGAGGTGATTTTCCAATTCCAATAAACTTTAAAGGTTTTGTTGAGGTAGGTTGGATTGTCGGCAAAATCTGTTTCGTCAAAAAGTTTGAAGGGTTCATACTTATTTTCACCAAATCCAAAATCGTAATTGTTGCCTTTTTCATCCTCAAAATTTAAGTGGAAATAGTCACCAAAATCGCAGCCTTGGTAGGTGGCTATTAGGGGACTTTTAACATCTTCCCATTGCTCTTTTGTGTATTCAATTTGTGCTCTTAATGCCGTGGAAGAGCGGTCTTTTTTCTTCACAATAAAGTCGTCAATTTTCCAATTTGATACAGAGATTAATTCTTCAGTTTTTTGTTCAAGCGCTGAACTATCAGTTAAAATTTCACTCAACAATTCGGAACTGTCGGTTTTTTTTTCATCGCTGACAGGAAAAGTTTCTTCTGTTTTTTGGTCGATATTTCCATTGTTCTGACAAGCTAAGGAAAACATCAAAATTATTAAGAGGAGTGATTTTATTTTGTGCATTTTTTGATTTATATAATTCGTTAATTTTTTAACCTATGGTTTTGTCGCTACAGCTCGAAACGATTGACTTCTTCGAACTTTGTTTCGAGCGGTAGAGTGGGATTTAATAGCTGATCATGTATTGTGTATTGAATTTTCCTGATCCCACTTAGTCCAAACCATTCGATTGCCGGTCTCAATTGATATTTCGGCAAGTTTTAACAATGCTGTTACTATGTATGTGTATTCATATCCTCTCAAAACAGACAAAAGTCCATAGGAAACAATAAATTCTAAATCTTCATCTGTGTCGTAATCGAAGGGTTTAAGCTTTAATCCACAAATAACACTTTTACCTGTTTCTTTATCGATGAACTCGCATTTGTGTACAGGTACATCTCCTACTTTCAAGGGTTGGTTTTCTAAAATAGTTCTTTGGGTGAATTCGCTTGATCGAAAAATTGAATAAAAAGATGTTCCACGATCTTCGGAAATGTTAAAACCAAATTGACCTAAGGAACAACCATATTTTCCATCTAGGGATTGTTGAATCAAAATTGATCCCATGGTATAATAATCGCTCAAGATATCGGTATTTATTATATTGATGCCTTTTGATTTTTCATTTAAAAAAACCATTTTCTCATATTCAGGTTCAAAATCACTAGGGTCAAGTTCCTCTAATATTGCTTTTGCATGATCAATAGGAAACATGCCTTCGTGTGTTCGAGGTGCATATTTTGTAGTTATCGGTAGCTGCTCGTGCCAAAATTGAAAATACTCAATCATTGAATCCACACCGAAATCATCGAGGTATTCATAAGCTATTTTCATGAACGGATGCTCACATGCTGTTTCCTTCCAATTGTAAAAGTCCTCCTCTATTTTATCCCTGAGTGTTTTATCATTTATTAAAAGTAATTGTTGGAAATCAAGAGATACTCGTTCTTCAACAATGCGCACAAACTCCTTCTTTGGTGGATCAGAGGTCATTCCATTTTTGTAGCAATTGCAGTTAACATATACTAAATAACCCATTTCTTATTTGATTGAAATATTTTTTTCTCTATTTTAAATCAGAATATTAATAACAAAGGCTGGATAATTCTCCCCATCCAAACCTCACCAGTTTAAAAATAGCTAAATAATTTAGGATCGGTAATTTTTAGTTACAATTTATTCGTTTTTACAAGCAACCGTTTTTACCCCCAATCCAAAACGAACCCAACTTAATAACTGAATTTTAAAATTAAGCCAAACGTGTTAATTGAAAAACAAATTTGCGCGAGGGCGGAGGTGGATAGCCCGGAGTTATCTTGTTGGTTGAGGCACTCGAAACCAAGATAACGAGGACTTGGAACCGGAGACCGTTAACGCGCCCAACTACTTTAAATACTTATTTGGATGAGGTTTAAGGAAGGAATAGAAAGAGCAGAGATTTTGAGCGGAGGAAGTTTGTTCACTATTTTTTAATATCTTGGGGAACTAAAACCAATTTAATACTGGAAAGGATGATGGGAAATTATAGATTTACTTCGCTTTTAATGCCCCTTTTTACTTGGATTTTACTCGGGGTGAGTGGTAGTGCGACTGCACAATTTAATCCGGATTTTTTTCCTGATTTTACGGCTGATCCGGCGAATCCAATTATTAAGTATGGCGATGGTTTTGAGGATGCGGCGTGGAATGACCCATCGGTGATTAAGGTGGATGGGCAGTATATCATGTACACCACCGCAGCGGAGGGTATTTTTCTTTCAGACTCGAATGAAGTAAAGGTGTATCGCCAAGTTTCGAGTGATGGGATTAATTGGAATTTGTCGCCCTTAACGCCTGTGTTGGAGCCCTTGGATGGGACTTATTATGAAGGGGGAACTGAAACGCCAAGTGTGGTTTTTAAAGATGGGGTTTATCATCTATATTTAACGTGTTATCCTCCAGGAAATGATCCGTTTACCTACGTACTAGCACATGCGGTTTCTAGTGACGGGTTAACGTGGACAATGGATGAATTGCCGATTTTAGAATCGACTTTAACGGATGTTTTTTACAGTGAAATTGTGGCCGAGCCGGGTGCCTTGGTGTATCATGACAGTATTTTTGTTTTTTTCACTGCTTCGGGAATTGTGGATGGGGCGGTGACGCAAGGAATTGGTTGTATTAAATCGGCTGATGGGGCGGTTTTTGGTGCGCCTGTTTTGGAGTTTAGTTTGCCAACGGATGTGTATGAAACGGACGATTTTTGGGGACTTTCGACTCCTGCGGCCATGGCGATGAATGATACGATTTATGTGTTTACGGATGTGGCTCAGACAATCGATGAGCAATGGACGCAAGTGGCTTTGCATCAATTTAAAACGGACGGTGTTTCGGGAATTTGGTACCACGATGATTTACCGATTCACCACATGCAGGATTTTCCGTGGACGGATGGGGATTATTTGTCGAATTTATTGGCGCCAAGTGCGTTGTTGGACGAAGGCGGTTTGTTAAGGATTTGGTATGCAGGGCAAAATATTGCCAGTTTTGTGGGTGAAGACACGATTTATAATGTGACAGTTGATTTGGATGGAACCATTCATGTTTTACCTGATTTTTATGGGATTGGAACGTCTTCGTATCAATTTCCATATCTATCTGCGGATGAAAATGTTGTGGATGCTGAGGCGATTCGGGTGTATCCAAATCCGACCAATGGAATGATTCAGTTTAACTCGCCAGTTAAAGGTGAAAGTGCGGTTGTTAAGGTGATTAATTTACAAGGGAAAGTGGTGAAAAATGTGGTTTATTCAAATGACCAGATGTGCGCGATGTCGTTAGATGACTTGGAAGAGGGGATTTATTTGATTCAAATTCAACAATCTTCAGTGACTCAGACGTTGAAAGTTGAGTTGGTGAGGTGATTTTTTTGGATTATTCCCGTCATTAAGAGGGCATTTTATGTCCCCAACCAATCTGAACTTGAGTACCTTCGCCAATGGTTGAGGTTAGGGCAAATGTAAAACCAATTTCTTGAATCCGAGTTTGCATGTTTTGTAATCCTTTCCCACTTGGATTTAGTTTTTTGTCAAATCCGATACCGTTGTCTGAAATAGTGATGGAGTTATCGGTGATGACAATGTCGAGTTGGCTTGGTTGGGCGTATTTTAAGGCGTTGTTGATGGCTTCTTGGATGGTGCGGAAACAATTTACGGCTTGAATAGAGGTTAAAATTCCGGAAGAAGTAGTTGATTTTAAACTGATTTGTGTGGAAGGATAATTTGATTTAAAGGGTTGAATGAGTTGGGCAACTTTGGTGCAAAATTCGGAAAGGGGCACTTCTTCGGCTTGAATGGTCCAAATAGTTTCGCGGAGTTCATTCATGGTGTTTCGGGTGAATTGCCCCAATTGATTGAGTCGTTCTGTTTTTAACTCGTTGTTTTGTAGATAATTGAGGTTGTCTAAAGAGGAAATAACGTAAGTGAGTTGCGAACCGATATTGTCGTGTAAATCGCGGGCAATGCGTAGTTTTTCTTTGTGAATTTTGTTTTCGGCGGTTGATTTTTCAAGGATGATTTCTTGTTCTAATTTGCGGCGTTTTGATTTTTGATAGCTGTAAATAAACACGATCAAGGCAATGGCGACAATTATGCCGATGATTAATTTGGTGAGCCGTGAATTTTGTCGGGCAGCTAAGATTTCGGCGGCTTGAATTTGTTGTTTGTTTTCTGCGATTTCTTTGTCTTTTTTCGCCGCATCATAGGCCACTTGTAATTGAGCAACCGCAATACTTTTTTCAACGGATTGGATACTGTCGGTAAAACGTTGGGCTTGACGCAAGTAGTTGAGGGCTTGTGTGATGTCCTTGGTTTTTTCGTAGCAATTGGAAATGCGACCTAGGCAAAATTTAATGAGGTTGGTAAAGTTTGTTTTTTTTGCAAGGGCTAAGGATTTTTGATAATAAACTAAAGCACTATCAAATTTTTCCATGTCGTAATAAACATCCGCACGATAGGCCAAATTATCTGCCCAATTGAGGTCGTTATTCTCTTGTTTTCGATAGGCATCGCTTTCGTCCAACATTTCCATGGCTCGGGCGAATTTTTTTTGCGCACTATAATCCACAGCGAGGTTGTTCAGACTGTATGGAATTGCTTGAACAAAATTATTTTCTTTAGAAATAGTGTATGATTTGGTGTGATAATGCAAGGCACTGTCCACTTGGCCCGCTTCGAAAAACAAGGTGCCGTAATTATTGTAAATTTTTTCTTTTGCGGACGTTAATTGATGCGTCTCCGCTAAATTAATCGCCAATTGGAAATAATTTTGGCATTGATATATTTTGATGTACTAATTAATCTTGACGGACTATAATAACTTACCGTCAAAAATTTTGTTTATTTCTTCTTAGATTTTACCTTGGTAACTTTTTTCAAAGTCTTATTAGGACTTTTGATTTTTAAGTCATTGTATTTTTTAGCTACTTCTGATGGATCAAAAGTTTTCTTTTTTGATGTAGACTTTTTCATTGAATGTAAAGATAAATAAATTTTCTGTATTTTTAAAATCAAGTTGAAAACTGTTACTATGAAGAATTTATTTTTGACAAATTGGATTGATATTACAATCAAAAAGGAACATGAAACAATTCTATTCTTACTTCTTGTCAAAGATAAA
>JADZFJ010000109.1 GCA_020849935.1 Crocinitomix sp.
CGGTGAATATAAAACTGTTCGACTGTTCCAGGGGCGGTGTACATTAAATTCCACGTTGAACCTCCGTCAGTAGTTTTATAAATATCATCGTTACTCGCCACATACACAATATTTGGATTAGTTGGGTGAACTTTAATATCTTGCGAATTTGTAAAAACCTCGTCCGTTGAAATTAATTCCCAGTTCATCGCATGGTCAATCGACTTAAAAATTCCTCCACCTTCGGCAGCGCCGTAGACAATATCAGAGTTTGAAGGAGCTACCTCCATACAAAAAATATTCACCTGGGTTGGACGAAGATTTAAAGAACCATCATTTTTATACGTTTTATGCGGCCCCATATTGGTCCATGTCGTTGTTTTCGCTTCACTTCCTTCGCCTCTTTGTGCTTTTAAATTGGCTAATTTTGCCAAATTTTCCTCATTTGTAGGAATCACAATTAACCCATCTGCTTGCACATAATTTTTTACGATGCGTAGCCAATGTTTAAAATTTTGCGTGTGAATATTTTTGATCAAGGGATAAGTCTGATAATATTCATGATACAAATTCACCACCTCAAATACATTTGGATTTTCGGAATACATTTGAGTCACCCAAGACGGTTCAGAACCATCCAAGGTAGGATATACTTTAAAAAAGGAAGGACTATTTTGTGTAAAACCTTGAATGCTTGACACTAAAAAAGCAAACGCTAAGAATTGAATTTTAAATTTCATTGGCTAGAATTTATGCCTTCAAAAGTACAAATTTGAAACTTAATTCACAACCTAAATCGATTAAATTTGGTAACAAGTTTATAACACTTGCCCATTTTAATTGGTAGACTTTTGCCAAATGATAAAAAAGAAAAATGCGCCTAAAAAATACAAACCAACATCTACTAAATCAGCGTGATATTGGAGGTTATTTAAAGGTAAAAACAATTCAAAAAGCAGGGCATAAAATGTCGTCATCCCCAAAATCATTAAAATGGTAAGTTTAAAATGTGGAATTTTTTTGAAATACCGTACTCCCACCAGACAAATAGTCAAAATAATGGGCATACACAAAAAATCAGTCAAGTAATTATTGACTATTGCCGGCAGCGGACTATTTACAAATCGAAAAAAATGCACGAACAAATACAAGACCACACTCACTATAAAATAAGCGCGCACTAACGGACGAAAGGTTTTTCTGTTATCCATTTGCCATGGCTACCATCCAGGCCAAAAACGCTCCAATAGCCGCAAAAACCATCCCAATCGAATAGCCAATTTGATATACCCATCTAACTAGAAAAAAACGATGGTTTTTCAATTTTGCAGCAAAAAGGTCAAATTTATCGGGTGCCTTATTTTGGGCTTCTTGGGTTATTTTGTCGTGCCGGATTTTTTCAAGCACTTCGTGCGAAAGTGCTTCGCCACAATTTTTACAGTAATCTTCATTTCCATTCCAACTCCCACACTGCGGACATTTACGTTCGATCATGTTTTACATTTTAGGAACTTAAATTCAAAAAAAAAGCCTTATCTCTGTGAAGGAGATAAGGCTAAATTTTCAACTCTTAATTCATTTATGAAACTTTTACGTTCACTGCGTTTAAGCCTTTTTTTCCGTCTTTAAGTTCAAAAACTACTTCATCGTTTTCACGAATTTCGTCAATTAAGCCAGAAACGTGAACAAAATATTCTTTTCCTGATTGGTTGTCAACAATAAACCCGAACCCTTTGGTTTCGTTGAAGAATTTTACTTTACCTGTATTCATATTACTTTATTTTCGGCAAATTTAAACAAAAAAAATGGGATTTAGTTAAAAAAACCAAACTATTACTTAAATTTCTTAAATAAAGTTTGTTAAATCCAAAATTTATGGCAAATTCCTGAGATTTTGGTGAGTTTTATTTTGAGGCCATTTTTTTTGTTCAGACATATAGTGTACTTGTTGTTCGTTAATAAAACCAATGAATGGCTCTGAATAACTTTCACCAATGCTTAATCTTAATTTTGCTTTGAATGGACCAGTAAAAATAGGAGCCAATGTAATAACACTTTCATTGGGAGGAAGAATTATGTATCCGACGCCATTGCCACAACCTACGACATAATCCTCATGTACAGCCCTCCAAATGCCAGAACTGTCCATGGCTTCCATCATGATTGGAATATTTGTAGAATTACCTATTATAATTGTGTCTTTATTCCAATTGGTAAACATTACAGGAAAGTAGTCCGAAAATTTAATTTCACGGTTCATTGCAATATCAATTTTGACTTCTGAATAATGTTTGAAATCTATATTGTCCTCCCATTCCTTACGATACTTCAAAAAGGGGTCTTCTAAAACTGTAATTTCCTCAGAAATAATTTCACCCGACTTAGACATACCTGCAATCGAATATAAAAAAAAATGGAGAAATGGATTCAAATAAATGGTATCTTTTACTTGCCCAATAAAGTAATATTCAAAGTGTGTATAAGGCAATCCGTTGAAATTTTTTCCTTGAAATAAATCCAAACGTCTTGCTACCCCTGAAGTATCTAAAATTACTGGAAAGGTTTTTAAATCAACGACTTCCTTTTCAGTATCTTCCTTATCCGCTTGACAACTTAGCATCAAAAGTGAAGTCAAACTAAGGATTATTATGGGTGTTTTTATCATATCTCGATTCATTCGACTACAAGCTAGATTTTAAATTTATCTATTCTATCAGAAATTTGGAAATAACGCAAATAAAAGTCAGTGAGTCGCCACCGTAATCCGA
>JADZFJ010000110.1 GCA_020849935.1 Crocinitomix sp.
ATGGAAAACCTGTTGGATTTAAATTGTGTCTAGGTAGGGTGGATGAATTTGAAGATATTTGCAAAGCCATGGTCAATTTGAATACGTTCCCAGATTTTATTTCCATTGATGGAGCAGAGGGAGGAACAGGAGCAGCACCGCTTGAGTTTGCGAATTATGTCGGGACCCCGCTTTATTTAGGTTTGGTTATGGCCGATAAATTATTGATTAAATACGGCATTCGCAAGGAAATCAAAATTATTGCCTCAGGGAAAGTATTTAACGGTTTTGGCATTTTAAAAGCATTAGCCATGGGTGCCGATCTCACACAATCTGCTCGCGCGATGATGTTGTCCATTGGCTGTATTCATGCACAATTGTGTAATACAAATACCTGCCCAGTTGGTGTTGCCACGCAAGATAAACGATTGATGAAAGGATTGGATCCTAAACTAAAAAGTGTTCGCGCTGCAAACTATCATAAAAATACCATCCATGCATTCCTCGAATTGTTGGCAGCGACAGGAGCGACTCATCCAAGTCAATTGTCAACCGATCATTTAATGCGAATGGCAGAAGATGGCGATGCACAATCTATGACCGAAATTATTGAAAGCTGGCGCTATTATCAAAAACATATTGGAAATGCCACTTATCAAAAAGAAATCATCATTTCAGAAAACTAATATTTAAGAAAAATGACACCACATCACGATAAAAAATTATTCTTATTGGACGCTTTTGCCTTGATTTATCGGGCTTATTACGCTTTTGTAAAAAATCCAAGGATCAACAGTAAAGGTCAAAATACTTCTGCGGCTTTTGGATTTACAAATGCCTTGTTGGATTTAATTAAAAAGGAAAATCCGTCGCACATTGCCGTGGTTTTTGATTCGCCGGGGTTAACCAAACGGGCCGAAGAATTTGAAACTTACAAAGCACATCGCGAAGCTATGCCTGAAGATATTTCAAAAATGGTGGAACCGATCAAGGCAATTGTGGAGGCATTTAACATTCCAATTTTAATCAGCCCAGGCGATGAAGCGGATGATATTATAGGTACCATCGCCAAAAAAGCCGAAAAAGAAGGGTTTACTGTTTATATGATGACGCCGGACAAGGATTTTGCACAACTTGTCTCCGAAAATATTTTTATGTACAAACCAAGTCGTGGGCAAAAACCAATTGAGATTTGGGGCGTGAAAGAAGTGTTGGAAAATTTTGAAATTGACCGTCCAGAACAGGTAATTGATGTATTAGGATTACAAGGAGATACGGCAGATAATATCCCAGGAATTCCTGGAATTGGTGAAAAAACCGCGCGTTTATTGGTTCGAAAATATGGTTCGGTCGAGAATTTAATTGCCAATGCCCATGAATTAAGTGGGAAACAAAAGGAAAATGTCATTAATTTTTCTCAACAAGGGTTAGATTCAAAACGCCTTGCAACCATTGATTTAAATGTGCAAGTTGATTTTCACGAAGAAAGTTTGCACATGGATCCACCGAACCGAGAAAAAGTTAAAGCGATTTTTTCTGAATTGGAGTTTAATACCTTGGCCAAACGCGTATTGGGTGAAGATTTAGTGGTGCAACAAACACAACCTGCCGTTGGTCAATTGGACTTATTTGGAGGTCCAGCTATCGAAACGAAAGCAGCGGAGGTATTTGCCGCAATGGACGGTTCTGTCAAAACAATTGTAGATACCAAACCAACCTACGAATTTGTCAATACAAAAGAAAAACGAAGTGCTTTACTTGCTTTATTACTTCAACAAAAATCGGTTTGTTTTGATACAGAAACGACTGGTATAGATGCGGTTGTCGCAGATATTGTTGGGATGTCTTTTACCTTTAAAGGTGGAACGGGATATTATGTTGATTGTCTTTCAGATCAGCGCGCAGAAATTGTACAAGAGTTTGCCCCATTTTTTGAAAATGAATCCATAGAAAAAATCGCACACAACATTAAATATGACCTTAAAATTGTGGAGAAATATGGGGTAACTGTCAAAGGACCTATGTTTGATACGATGATTGCGCATTATTTGATAACGCCCGAAGGAAAACATGGGATGGATTTTTTGTCTGAACTCTACCTTAATTATAGCCCAATTTCGATTGAAACGCTGATTGGAAAAAAAGGAAAGTTACAAGGAAACATGGCGGATATCGAACCAGAAAAGTTGGTGGACTATGCGTGTGAAGATGCGGATATCACTTGGCAATTAAAACAAATCTTTCAAGCCGAAATCGAAAAGGATCATTTAAAAGATCTGTTTTATCAAATAGAAATGCCACTTGTTCGGGTTTTAAAAGATATGGAAACCGAAGGAATCAAAATCGATACCCAAGCGCTTGCAGTTTTTTCAAAAGAATTAGAAATTGATTTGGATCGACTTGAAAAGGAAATTAAAGAATTAGCTGGCGTGGCCGATTTTAATTTGGATTCTCCGAAACAATTGGGGGAGGTTCTTTTTGAAGTGATGAAAATTGATCCGAAAGCGAAAAAAACAAAAACGGGGCAATACAAAACTGGTGAAGATGTGCTTTCGACGCTCGAACATGCGCATCCGATTATTCCATTAATTTTAAATTATCGCTCGCTTAAAAAGTTAAAAAGTACCTATGTTGATTCATTGCCTTTGCTGGTGAATCCGCAAACAGGACGAATTCATACCAGTTATATGCAAACTGTGGCGGCAACTGGTCGTTTGAGTTCTAACAATCCCAATTTGCAAAATATTCCAATTAGAACGGAAAAGGGAAAAGAAATACGGAAGGCGTTTATTACCAGAGATGCAAATCACACCTTGTTAGCAGCCGATTATTCACAAATTGAGTTACGAATTATAGCGGCGTTGAGTGGAGATGAAAACATGATTAAAGCGTTTAAGGATCATTTGGATATTCACATTGCCACGGCAGCAAAAGTATTTCATGTCGATTCGTTGGAAAATGTAACACGTGAACAACGAAGTGCGGCCAAAGCAGTAAATTTTGGAATTATTTATGGACAATCAGCCTTTGGATTATCTCAAAACCTTGGAATTTCGAGAAAAGATGCAAAAGAGTTGATTGACAATTACTTTTTGCAATACACCAAAATGAAAGATTTTATGGCAAATCAAGTAGATTTTGCGAGAGATCATGGGTATGTAGAAACGATTATGAAACGTCGTCGATATTTAGCGGATATTCAATCTGCAAATGCAATTGTAAGAGGTTTTGCCGAAAGAAATGCGGTGAATGCGCCAATTCAAGGTTCGGCTGCAGATGTAATTAAAATAGCGATGATTAATGTTCACCGCGAAATGAATAGGTTGGGATTAAAATCCAAAATGCTCCTTCAAGTACATGACGAATTGGTGTTCGACGTGGTTTTAGATGAAAAAGAAATCATGGAAAAACTCGTCAAAAAAGAGATGGAAGCCGCAGTTTCTTTAGCCGTTCCATTAGATGTTGATTATAAATTTGCAGATAATTGGCTGGCAGCGCATTGATTTTCCAAAATTATGCTTTGTACCGCAAGCTAATTCCAATTGTCTGGAATGCACAATTCATAATTTATCCTCAACTATTATCAAAAGAAGAACGCAGTTCCCCTCCCCCCGGAGGGGTGGCTGAAAGCCATCAC
>JADZFJ010000111.1 GCA_020849935.1 Crocinitomix sp.
CAATTTGCTTAATTAAGGTAAGTTCGTCGCCTTTTGCACCGTATAAACTTGGAAGATTATTTTTCATACTACAAATTAAGGAACTCCTAAAATAACCAAGTTAACATAACAACCTCGCATTAAATATTGAATTAGTTGAGATTTGTTTCTACCGGTAAGTGGAGGATTCCTTATTTTCATTTTTCTCAAACGAGTCAATGTCACGACGAACATACCTGCCTACCACGCTATTTAGGTAAAGCGACAAAAAGAATTGCCAAAAAAACATACCAAAAAACACTACTGCTACACCAAAAATCTTTTCAGGATAAAATTCCATCCAAAAAGTTGAACTACCAACTAATAATGCAGGAAGTAACAAATTAGTTTTAGGGACTTTATATATACTCAAATAGCCATAAATGAACAAATATGTGCAAATTAAGGTGGTCAAATATTCTGAAACTACCGGTTCATTGAACAAATAAAACATTAAAGTTTTTATTACGAAGTAAACCAAAAAAACAAACGAAGAGAATAGAGTGACAATAAAAACATTTGCGTTATTCTTCCCTAAAACAAATGAACTTCCGATTGAAATACAAAGACCAAAATAGAATCCAATACCATAATTAAAGACCAAAGCACTTGGAGAGTTAATAAAAAACAAATTAAATAATAAAATAGTTAATGCACAGAAAGTCCCCATCAACAATATACTATACTTTTTAATCATTCTTTTTATCAATCCCTAAAGGGTAAAATTGAGGTATAAAATTTTGAAGCAAACAATAACAAACTAATTACTTTTCAAATTTATTAAAAATATTTCACAATCAACACATTACAACAAATTAGTAACAACCGTCAAAGATTTTTTGCTAGTCCTTTTCTTTCAGCATCCACAAAACAATATTCCAAAAAATTTCCATTGTTTTTCGATTAAACAACCAAATTTCTTCATCTGGACGAGGTAAAAATTCATAGTTTCCACCTTTACCTTTCGTAGCAGCATTTATTTGTAATTTATGTTCAAAGTCTGTCAAGGTCATTTCTTTCTTGCCTCCTGAAATCGTCGAAAAATAAACAAACTCTTTGCCAATAATCGTATAAACACCATCTTCACGTTGTATTCCAAACAAAGCTTCTTTTCCTTCGCTATTCAACTCACAAACAAGCTCCGAATCACTATCTCGGAAATAACTTCCAACACATGCCTCCAATTTCCGCCGTTTTATAATGGATTTTAGAATGGTAATTCTCATTGCTTTTCTTATTTTTCTCTGTCAACCTAAATAAAACACTTCGTATTCTGATCTCCAAAAAATTCATGCATTTCGGAATATAAAATCCGAATTTCAATAGGATTACCATCTAATCCTACTCCGCCGGAGCAGTGCTGGCCAAAAACAATTCTTCCATTTGTTCCAATGCCAATGGGGCGGGGGAGTCAATCATCACGTCTCTGCCGCTATTGTTTTTCGGGAAAGCAATATAATCTCTAATCGAATCAGATCCGCCCATGGTTGCCACCAAACGGTCAAAACCAAAAGCCAATCCACCGTGCGGAGGAGCGCCATATTCAAAGGCATTTAATAAAAATCCAAATTGCGCTTTGGCTTCTTCATCTGAAAAACCAAGCAATTCAAACATTTTTGCTTGCAATTCTTTGTTGTGAATCCGTATCGATCCTCCACCCAACTCAACACCATTCATTGCTAAGTCGTAAGCATTGGCTCTTACTTTGCCAGGTTCAGTTGCCAATAAATGAAAATCTTCTTTTTTTGGAGAGGTAAAAGGGTGGTGCATGGCGTGGTAACGGCCCGAATTTTCGTCCCATTCTAACAATGGAAAGTCCAACACCCACAACGGCGCAAATACATTAGGATCACGCAAACCAAGTTCGGTACCCAAATGTAACCGCAATTCATTCATTTGCGAACGCACCTTATCCGTATTGCCCGACATTACAAAAATCAAATCACCTTTTTCAGCACCACAAACATTCGCCCAAGCACCGAGCGCTGCTTGATCATAAAATTTGTCGACAGTCGATTTATACGAACCATCCTCATTGCATTTACAATAAATCAAGCCACTTGCCCCAATTTGAGGACGTTTAACAAAATCCACCAAGGCATCCAATTGTTTTCGGGTATATTCACCGCAGCCTTTAGCCGTAATGGCCAACACCAATTCGGCATTGTCAAAAATGGCAAAATCTTTGCCCTGCGCCAAACTCGTTAAATTCACAAACGACATATCAAAACGAATGTCGGGTTTATCCGAACCGTATTTCTCCATCGCCTCTGCATAGGTCATTCGTGGAAATTCATAGTTAAACTCGTAATTTCTGCACGTTTTAAACAAGTGTTTAATCAAACCTTCAAATGTATTTAAAATATCTTCTTGGTCCACAAACGCCATTTCACAATCAATCTGAGTAAATTCAGGCTGTCTATCCGCTCTTAAATCCTCATCTCTAAAACACTTAACTATTTGGTAATAACGGTCGTAGCCAGACACCATCAACAATTGTTTAAACGTCTGTGGCGATTGTGGCAATGCATAAAATTGCCCTGGGTTCATTCTGCTTGGTACCACAAAATCCCGTGCACCTTCTGGGGTCGATTTAATTAAATAAGGCGTTTCCACCTCCATAAAATTAACTGTATCCAAATATTTTCGAGTTTCTAACGAAACTTTATGTCTTAATTTTAATTTTTCCTGCACCGGTTTTCGGCGTAAATCCAAATAGCGGTACTTCATTTTTAATTCCTCCCCACCATCTGTTTGGTCTTCAATCGTAAAAGGCGGCGTTAACGAAGCATTTAATAAAACTACTGAGGTAGCTTTAATTTCAATATCCCCCGTCACCATTTTTGGGTTTTTGTCGTAACGTTCAATCACTTCACCGGTCACTTGCACCACATATTCGCGGCCCAACGCTTTTAAATTCGCCATCACTTCATCCGAAACAACACCAATTTCCCCAACAATTTGCACCAATCCATAACGGTCGCGTAAATCAACCCAAATAATATTTCCTTTATCTCGGATGGTCTGAACCCAACCAGCCAACGTAACTTGGCTTCCAATATTTTCTTTACGTAACTCGCCGCAGGTGTGTGATCTGTACATGACTTTAATCTAAAATGTGCGCGTAAAGATAGTTATTTCATCCCTTATTGCGCAAAACAAACCCGCTTTCAAATCAGTATTTAATATAATTTGTACTTCATTCTGCCATTTACCTGTTTTTTTTTGGGCGTTCCCACGACATCCTGACGATCCCGACTGAAACGTAGGGATGTCGAGATCGTCGGGGTCATGCTCTCCGTTATAGTTACCTTACAGTTGGTTTCGAGAGCCTCAACCACCTGCAAGGCAAGCTGCCACTCCGATCATTAACGCAAAATGGTTCTAGGTATTTATACTTACTTTCTAGGTATAAACACTTAAATAATTGATAAACAATGAAATAATTCATAAAAATTATCAAAATTTAGGCGGTAACTAAAATTTTTTTTCATAACTTACTCATCATAAAGCGTAATCCGAAAAGCTAATAGAGTAGGAATATTATTCAAAATTTAGTTCAATGAAAAAAGCAAATGTATCTCCATCGTTGGAGAATTTTTCTGAAAAAGAAATTAAAACCACTGCTGCAAACAAGTTAAAAGGTGGTGGATCCACTGCTTTAATACTTGATTTGATAGTTTCTGGTTAATCATTAATTTCAATAAAAAGCGTAATCCGAAAAGCTAATAGAGTAGGAATATTAATCAAAATTTAGTTCAATGAAAAAAGTAAATGTATCTCCATCGTTGGAGAATTTTTCTGAAAAAGAAATTAAAGCAACAGCTGCAAACAAGTTAAAAGGTGGTGGATCCACTGCTTTAATACTTGATTTGATAGTTTCTGGTTAATCATTAATTTCAATAAAAAGCGTAATCCGAAAAGCTATAAGAGTAGGAATATCAATTAAAAATTTATTTCAATGAAAAAAGTAAATGTATCTCCAACATTGGAGAATTTTTCTGAAAAAGAAATTAAAGCAACAGCAGCAAACAAATTAAAAGGTGGTGGATCAACTGCCTTCATAACCGATTTGATAGTTGCTGGTTAATCATTAATTTCAATAAAAAAGCGTAATCCGAAAAGCTATAAGAGTAGGAATATAAATTCAAAAGCCTTAAAAATGAAAAAATCAAAATTAACACCAAGTTTAGAAAATTTTTCTGAAAAAGAAATTAAAGCAACAGCTGCAAACAAATTAAAAGGTGGAGGATCCACTACTTTAATACTTGATTTGATAGTTGTTGGTTAATCATTAATTTCAATAAAAAAGCGTAATCCGAAAAGCTTATAGAGTAGGAATATCAATTCAAAAACCTTAAAAATGAAAAAGTCAAAATTAACACCAAGATTAGAAAATTTTTCTGAAAAAGAAATTAAAACAACTGCAGCAAACAAGTTAAAAGGTGGTGGTTCGACTGCCTACATAAGCGATATGATTGTTGCTGGTTAAAACCCAGCCAGTCAAACCTTGGGCAAGCAACATTCGCTAAAAGGGTTTAACGCAATTATATTTTCTAGGTGTTTATACCTACTTTCTAGGTATAAACACCTAAATTTTTGATAGACAAGCATATAATTCTAAAAATTTAACAAATTTTAAGAAGCAACCAAAATATTTTTTTCATAACTTGCTCATCAGTAAGCGGAATCCGAAAAGCTGATAGAGTAGGAATATTATCCAAAATTTATTTCAATGAAAAAAGTAAATGTATCTCCATCATTGGAGAATTTTTCTGAAAAAGAAATCAATGCAAATGCTGTAAACAGCATTAAAGGTGGAGGAGTTATCACCGATCCAAAAGACGAAAAAGATCCACCTCCAGGATGTCCAACATGTCGTTCAGGATTTCCTGGCGATACATGTCCAGCTTGCCGTTCAGGTTTTCCTGGTGGAGGCATTGGAGATTTAGTAGATGAATTCGCAGTGGATTTATTAGGATAATCACAAATTTTAAACTGTTGGTTGACACTGTTAACCAACAGTTTATTTCATCATTTTAAGCTAATTTATGAGTCAATTTTTAGGAGTAGGAATCATGTATAATCCCTCATTGCAAGGTTTTTTTGATACGTATGGGGATGCGATAGATTATGTTGAAGTAATTCCAGACGTTTTTTTAACCGATAACGGAGTGGGTCACCCCAACCGTTTTGCCTTGTCCGCAGGGTCGCACGAAAAATTGTGTGATTTATCCGCTCGTTGGCCACTCGTTGCTCATTATGTTGGTTTTTCACTTGGCACCGCCGGCTATTTCGATCAGGAATATTTGGCCAACATGGTTAAGTTTCAAGACATTTATAAATTTAAATGGAACAGCGAACACCTTTCTTTTTCAAAAGTTCACGATGAAGAAGTAGGGGAGTATGCCGTTTGTCTTGCCCTTCCATTGCCTTTTGATGGTGAAGTATTAGAAATGTTTGCAGAAAAAACCAAAAAAATTCAAGCCGCCCTCAACACCGATTTTTTAATCGAAAACAATGTCTATTTTGTACATATCGAGGACGAGGATTATTTAGAAGGTGTTTTTCTGAAAGAATTAAGCGAAAAAGGAAATTGTGGAATGTTGTTAGACTTGCATAATGTGCACGCCAACGCCACCAATTTTGGATTCGATCGCAAACAATTTTTAGACAGCTTGGATTTAACATCGGTCCAAGAAATTCACATTGCGGGCGGTAATGTTATCGGCGGCATGTACCTCGATTCTCATTCAGGTCCTTGCAACGATGAGGTGTGGGAATTATTGGATTATGTGGTGCCAAAATGTCCTAATTTAAGGGGAGTCACGTACGAGTTTCACGAATCCTATTTCGATAAACTAGGCAACGACGGAATCTTGGCACAAATTAACCATGCCCGCGAAATTTGTAATAAATACATTAAATCAGAAGTATGTCTTTAGTCGCTTTTCAAGAATTATTTGCCAGTTTAATTGCAGATCCTGCTCTGTGCAAAAAAATCATCGCCAACCCAAGTCTTTTGGAGACAGATTATGATTTAACCGAACGAGAAATCAAACGAATCAATTCTTTTTTTAAACAAAAAGGAATGGGGGTTAATTGTATGTTGTATCAAATCAACCGGTACACACCCGTTTTTGATTTAATGCCTTATACAGCCAAAGTCTTACATAAAAACTGTAAAGTGTACGCCCGCCAATTTTGGGATGGCTATATCAAAACAAATTTTCAATTCCGCGACGAAGTTTTACTTTTTGGCGCATATATGCAAAACAGGTTAAAAAACGAACCTGAAACAGTGCCTTATTTACAAGACATTGTCAATTTTGAAATCACCTATAACCGCATTCGTTATTCGCTGTACGATAATCCAGCAGATGGAATTCCATTTTATAGCACTCAACTTAATTCATACACACGAATGGTGTTTATGAAATACGATTTGCGTTATTTAATCGATCAAGTAATCACCAATGCACCCGGTACCGTTTTTGACGACATTCCCGTAGTAAATTCGTGGTACTTAATCCGATTTAATCCCACCATTACCATGCACGCCGTCGACCTTGAAACAGCAGAAGCAATATTGGCAGAAAAGCTTGATATTTCAACTTTACCAGCTTCCATTTTAGACGGTGGTTTTGTGGTAAAAACAAAGGTTCCAGCGTAGGTTAAAATTGGTAGTACAAACCAATTTCTCCAACTATCGTTGATTTGAAATGTTTTGAATTTAAATAAAAATCTACACCATACCCGGCTTGTAAATTAAATTGGATTACTGTCCATAAGTCAACTTTAAATCCTGTACCTATAGCAGTGGTATAAGTGCGCTGTGAAGACAAAATATATTTTTTGGTAACTGTCAAACCAGTAATTGGATCAGTGCTATTTGTTTTATGAAAACGCTCATCGAAATAAAAATGATTTCCCCAATAACCATACATGGTGACAGGCGAAAATTCTTTGAATTTTAACAATCCTGAAAATCCAGCACTCACCAAAACCTCATTTGATGAAAAAATGGGTACCCCCGTGAATTGCACACCAACTTTATTTGGCCAATGCCGAAAACTAAAACCTAATCCAGTTGACCTGCCAGCAGAAACACCTAAACTATTTTTGTAATTAGTAGAATCGTTTTGCGCATAAGTTGAAGATAAAATCAAAAATGTCAAAAATAAAAAAAGCAAATTTTTCATATTGGGAATGAATTTGATAAGTATTAAAATCGTAGACAAGATAGCGATTAAACGAATCCAATGATAAAAACCTTATTAATTTTAATCAAATTACCTTAAAAATGGTAATACACACTAACTTCTCCTGATAAGTACGTATGATATAATTTGACGAAAGTATTATATCTTACCCCATAACCGGTTTGAAGATTGAGATCAAAGTACTTCAAAAAATTAAACCTAAATCCTACTCCTAAGGCAGAATTAAAAGTGTAAGTTCGATAATCCGGTTGTTCCCCGTAAACACCAAAGTTGTACCTACGGTAATCCATATTGGTTCCTAAATATCCAAACAACCGAATTTGGTTAAAATCCCTAATCTTAGCTAAAAGAGACACGCCTGAACTTGAAAAAAAGTGATAACTTGAAAAAACAGGAATGCCAGTTACTTGAAAACCAATTTTTTTGGGCCAATAGCGGTAACTAAATCCAGCACCTGTTGATATACCAGCCGAAAGACCTAAACTATGTTTGTAATTAACCGAATCGTTTTGCGCTTGGCTTGTCCACACGATCAATAATGTCGTAAATAAAAAAAGCAAATTTTTCATATTGGGAATGAATTTCTTTATTAATAATCAGTAAGGTAAGCCTTAAACGAAACGAATTCTAAAAAATTGCATTTAATTTCATTCAAAACAAATAAAAATAGTTTTTAAGTTAATTAGTACATCTAAAAATGGTAATACAAACCTGCCTCAGCAGCAAATATAGTTCGGTACATATTTTGATTAAAATCAAAACTTGCACCATAACCTGTTTGCAAGTTAAAATCTAAAACTTCCCAAAAATTAAATCTGAATCCTACACCCAAAGCCGTGTTATACGTGTAATTGTTAAACGTTACATTGGTTTCTGTGAACACACCTGTATTTGGATCTAGTTCCAATATTATATGACTACTTCTATTGTAAATCAGGTGGTTTCCAAAATATCCAAACATCCTAATATCCGAAAAATCTTTAATCGTTATAAGTCCTGATAGGGCAACACTTGTATAAATTGAATTGCTAGAAAAAATAGGAATTCCCGTTACCTGTAAACCAACTTTTTTAGGCCAATATCGGTAACTAAAACCTAAACCTGTCGAAACACCAGCGGAAAGACCTAAACTATGTTTGTATCCTACCGAATCATTTTGCGCATGCCCGAACGTTAAGAATAACATTGTTGAGCATAAAAAAAGGAATTTTTTCATCACAATAAATAAGTTAATTTATAAAGACTCTCTGAGTAAAGGTAACATTTATAACGGCTAAAGGAGATAAAAATTATACATTTGTTGAACATGATTGACTTTTACACCGACGAATATTTTATGCGAGAGGCTTTAAAAGAAGCCCAGCTTGCTTTTGATGCCGAAGAAGTTCCTGTTGGCGCGGTGATCGTGCTGAATAAAACCATTATTGCCCGGGCGCATAATTTAACCGAACGGTTAACCGATGTTACGGCACACGCCGAAATGCAAGCAATTACCGCAGCAAGCGAATTTTTAGGCGCAAAATATTTAAAAAAATGTACGCTCTATGTAACGCTCGAACCTTGTGCAATGTGCGCGGGAGCCTTGGCTTGGTCGCAAATCGAACGGGTGGTGTTTGGTGCTTTTGACCTCCAAAAAAAATTCGACGATGAGGTGATTTACCATCCCAAAACAACCCTTCACAAAGGATTATTAGAAGAAGAATCGGTACAATTGTTAAAATCATTTTTCGAAAAAAAGCGATGAATTCATTAAAAGACCTGCAAGGTGTAGACATTTATTTAATCGATCAATTATTAAAAAATGTCATCACTCCGTCCGCTGTGATTTTGGATGCAGGTTGCGGAACGGGTCGAAATATGAACTGGTTTGTTCAAGCAGGGTTTGATGTGGTTGGCTGCGATATTTCTGAAGAGGCACTGAACGAGGCGGCTGTGAGAACAGGAATTAATCCAGAAAAACTCACCGTTGCTCCACTTGAAAACTTACCCTATTCATCCGAAAAATTTGATTTTGTCATTTGTAGTGCGGTTTTACATTTTGCGAAATCCACCGATCATTTTTTAACCATGGTTAGCGAATTAGCCCGTGTTTTAAAACCAAATGGAATGTTATTTGTGCGAATGACCAGCGATTTTGGGTTACCGAAAAATTATACTTCACTTGGTCAAGGGCGTTATTTATTAGCCGATGGTTCTGAACGATTTTTGCTAACGCAAGAACTTTTTGCCAAAATAAAAAATGAATTTAACCTCCACCAAATCGAACCGCTAAAATCAACCTTGGTTGAAAATTTGCGGTCCATGTCAACCTTGGTGTTACGAAAGAGCTGACACCAACCAACCAAATTCCAAAAATTTACGTAATGAGTATATGAATAAGGAAGTTATGAAAATAGTTGGATTTGTGATTCTTGCGTTCGCAATGTTTGGATGTCAAAAGGAGCATACTTTGCCGCCTAAAACAGAGGAAGAAGTTGTAGAACTAGAACCGTATCCGTTTAATAAAATTTTAGGGACTTATTCGGGAGAATGTATTGTTACGGAAGGAGGGGCTACTTCGATAACAGATGATCCGGACGGTGCTTCTTCTTATGAAGATGTTACGACAACAGAATTTACATTGGAAATTGTTAAAGCGGGTTTAGACACCATCGCTTTTTTGCCGGATAGTTTATTCCTTACAACTCCAGATTATTATAAATTCGGAAGAAATGTTTTCCCCATTTATCCAACTTTTCCAGAGATAAATTTGTATTTTAATAATGGTAGTGGGAGTTATTCGCATAAAGCAAGTTTTGATGGGGATGATTTGCAGTTTTTACATCTTAAAACACGAGAAAGCTATGGTTATTCAGATGATGGAGGATACTCCTATTGGTACACCCAAAGAGAATACAATCTCACGAAGGATTAAATA
>JADZFJ010000112.1 GCA_020849935.1 Crocinitomix sp.
AAATCGCAAGTAGATGCAGTGGACAAATCAACCTTAATTGTGGTTTATTGTACCATTGGCGCCAGAAGCGAAACCATCGGCGAAAAACTGATTAAACTCGGTTTTACCAATGTTTATAACCTTTACGGAGGAATCATTCTATGGAAAAATCAAGGATATCCTGTTTATTTAAAAGATAAACCAACCGAATATGTCCATGTCTATTCCAAAAAATGGGGCGCTTGGCTTACCAACGGAAAACCAAAATATTAATGCTTCATAAAAAATTATTCATTGTCTTTGCTAAAAATGGCGAACTAGGAAAAGTCAAAACACGCCTAGCGCAAACCATTGGAAACGAAGGGGCTTTGCGCGTTTATCTTGACTTATTACAAATTACTGAGGAGGTGAGTTCTGCTGTTGAACAGGTACATTTACGCATTTATTTTTCGGATTATATTTTAGAAAATCGTTGGCCTGGAAAAGAGAAATACATTCAGCAAGGTGCCGATTTAGGTCAACGGATGAAAAATGCTTTTGAACAAGGTTTTAAGGATTGTTTTACGTCGATTGTGGGAATTGGTGCCGATTTACCTGAAATCACCCCAACGCACATCTCCGATGCCTTTCACGCACTAGAATCATCCGATTTTGTTTTTGGACCAGCCTTGGATGGTGGTTATTATTTAGTCGGAATGTCTTTCGAGAAAGGACTTTATATATTCGAAAATAAACCTTGGAGCACGGAGGACTTGTACCAATTAACCAAAACTGAAATTTTAGAAAATCGACATTCGGTGTCCGAATTAGAAACTTTAAATGATATCGACACCCTCGAAGATTTAAAAATGTCCACAATTGCTGCAAATTACCAAGAATTCATCCAACTACAACAACGCTAAACTAAGCTTCTTCGCAAAGCCCGCGAACAAAAGAAATAAAGGTGTCCACATCTTTTTTGCTTGTCGCTATCCCAACTGAAACCCGCGTTGCACCGCGCATTTTTTTCAAAAATTCGAGCATGTCATAATACCCACCCGTTTCTCTGGATGAAAAATATTTAGTTAACTCTTCGGTACTCACACAATTATTAATTTCATCAATGCCTGGATTACAAAAACAACCTGAACGAATAGAGATTTTTTGGAAATTCGCCTTGGCTTCAATCGCTTCAAAAAAGTAAGGCTCACCTTTTGAATTAAAGAAATTCATAATAATCGTACCACCTGTGCCCTCGCGGTCTTCAGGACCAAATAACCGAACAACAGGTGTTCCATTGGCGTGTGTAATTGCTTTTAACGAGGCACATAAATACATCGATAAACCTTTTACGCGCTCCTTAATTTTTGTTATACCAATCGATTCAATATACTCCAACCCAATTTTAATGGCTGGGATGTCTAAATAATTCAAGGTGCCATCTTCAAACCTTTCGTGATTTGGAATTAAAAAATGATTAGGTGTTTTAACGGCTACCATCGTAACCGTACCACCAGCAAACCAAGGTTTTGACAATTTCGGAAATTTCTCTTTTCGAATTAACAAACACCCAATTCCAGTTGGATATCCGAAAATTTTGTAGAAGGAAATCGATACAAAATCAGGTTTTACCACCGACAAATCTAATTGCGACGTTGGCACAAAAGCAGCAGCATCTAACAAAACATCCCACCCCTTTGCATGTGCTTTTTCAATCCACCCTAAATCATGTTGAACCCCCGAAACATTTGATTGTGCTGGAAAAGCGAATAATTTATTCGAACAATTTTCTTTTCCACTCAAATAACCTGTCAATTCGGTTTCATTGATGCGTAAATCTTCGTACTGAATGGGACAATACTCAAACGAACCATTTTTTTTCGAAGAAAATTCGCGAATCCCATTCACCGAATTATGATTATCCGCCAATAAAAGCAGGGCACTATTTTCGCAAAAAGGATAAGTTTCCCCAATAATTTTTAGAGAAGCAGAAGCATTTTGTGTAAAAACACAAAAATAATCCGAAGCTTTAAAATAGTCCAGCACTTTTGCACGACTTGCTTCCACCAATTCTGTACTCAATTTAGAAGTTGGATTCGTCGAATGAGGGTTTCCCAAAACATTCGACTTTAACATCTCAAAATGTTGATCAATTTGAGCTTGTGCGTATAAATTTCCACCCGTATAATCAAGGTAAACTTGACCATTTTTAGCTAATCTCCCGTATTGTTTATCAATTAAATCGTTAAAAAATTGGTCGTATGGCAGCCCTGAGGCTAATTTTTCGACAGTGTTTTCAGTTTCAGTAATATTCATAAATTTTCAATCCGTAAATGAGTTGCTTGCACAATTTTCATCAAATGTAAGAAATTGAAGACAGAACATGATGCTAAATCAGCCGAGTTCAAATTCAAAAAAACCCAATTCTTTAATTCCTAGTCACCAAATCGGCATTCAAATCCGCGTTCAAAGGTGCAAAAATTATTCGGTCAGCTTAATTGCGCCCGCCATATTATCACTTATTCGAGTAGAAATATCTTCGTTTTCTGTGCCACCGTGGTAATACGGTTCGGTGACCACATTTACACTATTTCCAGATTTTTCAAGTAATTGATACAAATCGATGCTAAAATTTAGGTTATTTTGATCCTTTTTATCAATTTTAAATTCTTGATTCACACTAAATGTGCGATAACTCGCCTCGCGTCCGGTGTGATATGCAAAAGTTCCTTCAAAAACTCCATCCAAATTGGCATCATAGCGCCCTTCCATCATAATAAATCGGTACATACTTGCCCAGCCCCAATAAGTGTTTTGGGTGATGTTTAAAGGATGATCCGCATCCGAAAACGAAGAAGGATCCATTTCATTCAACGTTTTTTTCACGCCAATCCCAAACTGAATCGACTCATAATCTCCAAAAGGTACTCTAAAATCTAAATTCGACTTACCTGTTTCGTCAAATTTAAACAATTCAATTTCACTCACCAAACGCGCATCCCCATTTGAATTGACGATGGTAATATCTGAAAGATAAAACTGAAAAGTTTCAAAGTTTACGTCCACATTCGCTGCATTCCGATACGGTTGATTAAGCCCAATATTTACTCCATTCACTTGATTTTGAAAGGAAATAGTAAGGTCGGCATTGTTGACCTCCCCATTTTTTTTGCAGGACACAACTCCTATCATGAGTCCGAAAAGCAAAAAATTTAATGTCAATTTTAGTATTTTTTTCATTGTATAATTTATTAATGTAATTCTGTTTAACTAATTTTTCTAAACCCTTTAATCCTTGTACCTGACTTTGTCACCACCTTCAACCTCATCAACCTTAAGACGTTAAAATCATCTACAAAGATGTTTATTTTACGATTTTTCTAAAAAACATAGGTGATTCCGATGTTCATTTTATTTTTTGTTAATAGTTGTGTGTATCCGTTTAAACGATTGGTAATACCGTGTTGATATTCGGCAAAAAATTGAAACTTCGGCATAAAAAATTGAAGTCCTGCATTTGCATATACCACCGTGCCACCCGTGTTGGCGTGAACCGTTTTTGAATGATCTAGGAACGAATATGAAGCATCCATTTCCGCACGTTCAAGATACGATCCTCCTAACAAACGTAAGGTACTCTTTTTTATTTTTGCATCGGCAAATAAATTCAAAGTCAAATTGGAACTCAACCCGTACCGATAATTTTGCAAGTCTTTTCCATTCCATTTAGCAGTTAAATTACTGGTCAGACCAAAAAATCGATATTTCATCGAATAAACAACCATTCCAAGTAAATCCCAACTGCCAGTACCAGGTTGTAAATCCAGATTTGGCGTTCCATTTTCGTAGTGAAGATTTGTTTTACCCAATGGAAATTTTATTCCAGCCCCTGCGCTCAATCGTTGAACAAATTGATTTTTAGTGGTATCACGTTTTGTATTAATTAATTGATACGATTGAAGAATTATTGGATCCCCTATTCCTTGTACCTGATAACGTTTCTCCGTTTCTATGAATTGACGGTTGTTTTCAAAAGGCAAAACAATTAAGGTATTCCAACGCTCTTTTAAATAAAAACTTGCCCGTGCTTCGTAGGTCTGATAATATTCTACGACATTCTTTCCCCATAAATTCATGTCGTTCCCATGCCCTGTATGATTGGGCGAAATCATCTCACCAAAAAAATTAAATTCTCCAAACATCAAACGTTGCCGCGCATAAATGGAGATTGAATTTTGATAATCATTCGGTGAAACATTCAAATAAACATTGCAATTATCGCAGGCAAAACTAATTGTGCTGATTGCAAATAAAAGACTTAAAAATAATTTCTTCATTCCCTTTTTTCTTGTTAATGAGCCTAAAAAGACCTTGTTTTGATCGGTGAATCGTCACCGTTTTTAGAATTAAACGAAATCAAGTATTGTAGTAATGATCGTGGCTAAATCATCCCGTTCTTTTGATGTGACCAAACAATAAATAGATGTCAACATTCAGTGCCATAATAATGGCAAAGGCAAAAACACAGGTCGGAATAATACTTGATTTTTAGGCGATAATTGGGGGATGAAGGATTTTTCTTTTAATTCCATCCATGCAATGGAATGACGTGTAAAAAATAGATGATTTTGGTTCAATGCTATTCGCTTGAATTGTTGGATAGTTTCCTGCTTGAAAAAATGAAAACATCAACAAAAACGAACGAGGCGAACTAGGCAGATCTTGGTTGACGTCATTGGTAGGACGCGTATTTTCCAATTGCTTTTTTAAATGACATTGTCCTTCACAAGCAAGCTCTGGCTTATCCTTATTCTCACAATGTTTCTCGGTAATTTCGGCACGATTTAGATAAAAGGAAATAAGTAGATAGGATTGTCCAAATGTGCCAATTAAAAATGACAATACAAGAATTAAACTCGTTATTTGAATCCTTCTTTTCATTGCCACAAAAGTAATCAACTTGTTATAAATGCACTATTAATTTGTTGATTTAATTCACAAACCTCCATTTAGAACAAAATTTTGAGAAAATAAAAAAGGTTAAAAAAATAAAATTTAAAGAAGTATATTTGATTCGCAAGCGGAAAGAAATCATTAAAAATCAACATTAAAAATGAAAAAAAAATTACGATTAATTGTAGGACTCATAGTGATGGTTGGCCTTTTGGCTTCGTGTAAAATGTTCGCAAAGGGTGCGTTAAAATATTGGACCAAAAATCAGGTACAAGAATTTACCTCTAAATGCGAACAGCACGCCATGTTAATTGCTACCGAAGAAAAAGCCAAAGAATTTTGTACATGTGCCGTGGAAGTGGTAGCCAAAGAATATAAAAACTACGACGACATCAAAAACACGTCCATCAGAGAACTTTTAAAAGTTGCTAAAGATTGTAAATAGGAACTAGAAAGGACTATAAAATATTTCGTTTAATAATCGCCGAAACAACGTACAATGCTTTAATTGAACTAATTGGAAGTTCAATTGGATCGTTAAAATCCTGAGAACTAATTAGTAAAATTTTGTTTGCATGTGTACTTTTTCGTAACGTACGTACCAATACAAATTCTTTGGTGACCACAAAATATAAACTGCCATAATTAAAAAAGGAAAAGTCGTGAATTCGTCTAATCGCTAACCAATCGCCATTTTCAATTTGGGGAGACATTCCATTTCCGAAATAAGAGAATACTAAATCGGCTGAAACGCCAGGCAAATAAACATAGTCTTTGGCTGGATGAACTCCAATATCAGACGTAAGATCAAACATATCAATGTGTTGATTTATATCATGAAACGGAATAAAGTTCTTTTGATCTAAATCCTTCCTTTTAAAATAGCCGGAGTTAGGTTCTCTAAAGTCTTCCTTTTCAAGGATATCGGCAACATCAACTTCTAAAATAACCGCCAACTTTTCAATAATTTTATAGTCTGCAATGATTCGACGATGTAAACTATTATTAAAATCTTGTTGATTTAGCCCAAGCAATGCTGCCACATCTTTTTGCTTTAAAGATTTACGCTTAATAAGCTCTTGGATAAACTCACGTTTTATTTTCATCAAATTACGCTAAAGGTCAAATGTATAGACAAATCTATATAATAAAACCTAATAAAACGATTTTTTTACACACTTTTACCAAAATCGCACCTAAAAACCATGTTTCTTGGCAATAACTAATTCAGCCAAAGCACTTTTAATGAATCTATTAGTTGTAACATGAATTACGTGAAAAAAATAAAATGAAATTTATTCCCTAGATTTGAGAAATAAGTGCGAAAATCGGGCAAGTGAGCTGGTGAAGGACTTAAGCTACCACCTCATCTTTCATACATTGTTCATCCGGTCGGGCGCCACAAAAACTACAATTTTCGCCTTCTTTTTTAAATAGAGGATTATTACTGGCGCAAGTCCCCTCAAATTTACCGCCTTTTTTAGCCCAAATTTTAACAGCAATTCCTGCAAAAGCAAGCCCTAAAAGCACAATGGTAATTAATACTAATTTCATTTTTGTAGAATTTAGTCAAAGGTATTCAATTTTATGTAAGGCACAAAAAAAACGCCTCAACTAATTGAGGCGTTTTTATTAAATGAATATTCTCTTATTTCAAGTGTTTTGCATTTAACCAGTACATTATTATGAAGGCAACTGGGAAAATTGACAATAAAATAGTGAAAGACATCATACCATCAGCCAAATAACCTGGCAGAGTAATCATGCTAAGAATCACAAAAGGCATAATCATAGACCCAATCTCAGCAATTGTGTAGATAATTAAACCATTCTTTTTTAATCCCCACATTAAAAAGGCACCAATTGCTGTACCTAGATTAAAGACAACGATTGCGATTTTATACCAAGCAGGGTAAAATTTCATTGCATCAGCCATTAAGCCTAATAAGCCAAGTAGCGATCCAACCCATGTTAAAATGATTAAAACGGTTAAAAAAGTTGGTCTTTGCGCAGCACCATTCGAAGTTTCATTATTCATAATTAAAAATTTAGTTTGTCTTCAAATATAATTCAATAATCGGAAAATCATAACTTTTCAATCGAAAATTTCGAACTATTTAAGATGTTTAAAATTAACTCCATACATTATTACAAATGCAATAGTGAACACAGAGCCAACTAAAATCATTTGCCCCATAAATCCGAATCCTAAGAAATATAAAGGAATAATAACGCTAACCGCCGATCCAAAAAGATAGAGGTAAAATCCATTCTTTTTCAATTTTCGCATCAAAATCGCACCAAACAAACAGCATAAAGCTGAAGCCAAGGCACCTAATTGAATTGCATAAAAATTTTCGAGCATTAATTCTTGCGCTCTTACTATATCTCCACCGAAGCTTGAACTTCGGAGTAAACTGCGGGTTGCAGCTAAACCAGCTCTTTGTTGTTCGATGGTTAGTAAAGAATAAATCCCTGAAAGGATTCCTAAACCACTTCCAATAAAAGTCAAAATTGTTAAGACATTTAAAAAGGGAGGTAAAGTGGTTGGTCCAGCATCGTTTGAATCATAATCGATTGTAGCACCGTAATTTTCATCAGTTTTCATAGTAAAAATTTTAAAAAAAAACGTCAATCACAAAGAAGTAATTGACGTTTTTTAGGGTTTAAATATTAATTAATTATTTCGCATTTCATTAAATTCGTCCTTTACGCTGTCAGCAGTTGGCATGCTAATTTCACCACTGTCTTTAATCACAAAAGGAACAGCTAACACAGCCAAACCTGCTAGTAAAGAGAGATAAACTCCGAATCCACAAACAGATATACCAATTCTAAACAATTCAATCAACATGAAAAGAGTAATCACTCCTCCCAGTATTGTAACAATTTTCACATTTCCTGCTTCTATGGCTTTGGTTCTATCCGCTCCCAGAAAAGCGAAAATTCCAGCTACGACAAATAAGGCAAGCGACAAAAAACCATCATTCGCGTCTATTCCACTCGCGGAAACTGACATCGACATTCCTAGGACTCCCATATCTAGCGTCACCCATGGCAAAAAGGCTGAAACAACACCAAGTGCTGCGGCGATAATCACTGCTAATCTTTGTTTATGCATACAATTAATATTGGTTTATAAATTTATTTTTGTTTGGCTAAAAATACAATTAATTTTAAATCTACCAAGGTTAACAAATTATAATTTCAAAATTTGTCCCGAACCTTGACCTTCGCGCTCAATATTTGCCGCGTCATTGGCATGAAAAACATTTCCAGTGCCATCAATTACGATTAGCGCTGAAGAACCATCCAAATCAATAAACATCGAAGCAGTTGAATTTTGGTAGATATAAACATATTCAGAGCGGAAGTTGATGGCATGACCCGCTCCGTTATTTTGTATCTTTAATTCTGCAATATCTGCTTTACCCCCCAAATTAAAATCACCCGCTCCATGCGAAACCACCATCGAAATCTCATGCACATCTACATCG
>JADZFJ010000113.1 GCA_020849935.1 Crocinitomix sp.
CCAAAAACTTGTGTGGCAAAGACAATTCGTTTTTTTAGGTTTGTCTCAAACCCGAAATCTCCAAACACGTATTCTGGTTCTATCATGTTAGCATAATGCCCAGGCGAGTTTTTCCAACTAGTAAACATTTCATCTGCAAGCGCACTAATATCCTTTTGCTTCAGCGGAAAAACTTGAGGTGTAGAATAGAGCACATTTTCTCCAACTAGTTCAAAATCTCTTCCTTCAAAGGCAAGGACACGTTTTTTTGGAGTAGCGTAAGTTACTTGCTTTTGATCATGACTGAGAAGATCATTTTTTGCCATGTATTCGCTATGAAATTCTGCTGCTTTTTTTAAGGTATCGCTAAACAACAGAGGTTTTAGCCCTTTTTCTATTCTTAGGTTATTAACTCGCATGGCAAGTTCTAGCCGCAATTTTTCAGCATCCTTTTCTGTTAATTGTGTGAAACTAACTAGCGGAAAAAGAAGAATTAAGAATAACAATATTTTTCTACTCATAATTTTAAGTCAAAAGCACGATTGCATTCTATTCTACTCTGATTTCATCATTCAAATCTTATCTTTTGTTTCGTTTTGACTTTTTTTAATTTGCATGATTATAAATGAACTAACGTCAATAAGGACTTGTGTTGGCAATACATCATAACAATAAAATCAAGAAATTTCTTGGCTTGAAATTCTTTCTCCTTTTTTACATTAAACAAAAAATTGAAAACTGACCATTTCAGAAATTAAATATAATTAAAATTATTTCAATTCAGTTTTTTTTAACAACTTTACTATGTTTTTGATAAGCCAAAGGAATCGAGGTTCAGTAATAAAAGTGGTAAGATGATTTTGAAAAAGCAATTATTGTTCGTGTTTTGTTTGTTAACCTATGCAAATGTTTTTGCTCAAGCCGAAAAAGACTCCATTTTACTGTTGAATGGGAAAGTTTACCGCGGAACAATTACGGGTATGTCCGATGGTTTTTTAAAGTTTAACGAAATTGACAAAAAAGGGAATACATTTACCAGTCAAATTGAAGATTATCGGATTTTCTCTTATACCCAAAAGGGACAAGAAAGTATTGTATATCAAATGGATGAGTTTAAAAATAATTTTCTAACCGTGGAGGAGGCAAAGAATGTGACTTTGGGAAGTTATGATGCACGTAAAAGATTTAAACCGCGATTTGTTTTTTGGTCGAGTTTTGCCCTTAGTTATGCGGCCTCTATTTTTGACACCTATTTACCCCAACATGTAATTGACAATCCAAATTATTTTGGCGGTCAAACTAGCCCAGGACTTTTTAAAGCAAATGCAACCATGATCCCGTTTTTGATCGCTCCACCTGTTTTAACAATTGGTTGGGCTTTTCCTAGTTTTAGGATCAAAGAAAAACAAATGATTCAAATGCATTTGGTGAATAATGAAAGTTATTATCATGGATTTCATCGAATTGCGAAACAAAAAAGAATTCTAGCTGCTTTAAAAGGTAGCTTAATCGGCATTGGTTCAGGATTAATTACGTACGCAATTTTTAAACCTTAATCAAGTTGGTTTGGTTGGTAAAGTGGGTTAATTTTCTTGTCTATTCTAATCTGTGGATTGCACTGGGTGCCGTAGCATTTACGTGTCAATTTTATTTATTCTATCAGCTGCCGATTGATTGGGTGGTACTTGGGTTTAATTTTTTTGGAACTATTTTTATTTACACGTTTCAACGGATCTTAAAAATTAAGCAAGGGCAAACCCCTGGTGTTCGTTTAAATTGGATGAAGGACAATTATTTTGTGGTCTTGTTTCTGACATTCCTTTCGGCTATTGGCGTATTAAGTTGTTTATGGTGGCTTAATTATTGGGTTTATCCTCTGTTAATCCTCAATGGGTTAATCGCATTTTTATACAGCATTAAATTTTTAAAGGGAAGAACAAAAAATTTGCGTGATTTGCCTGGATTAAAAATTATTTTGGTTGCTTTTGTGTGGAGTTCAACCACCTTGCTACTGCCTTTTTATAATTCGAATGCTGGCTTGGTAGATTTCCCGCTAGTTTTGTTTTTGACTTATTTTAGCTTCTATTTTGCATTGGCTATCCCTTTCGATATTCGCGATTTAATTTTTGATGAAAAATCTACTAAAACAATTCCGCAACTTCTAAATAAAAAGGGCGCAATTTTCTTATCCATTAGTCTCTGGATCACCTATGGATTGGCCATAAATCTTATATCCACTAATTATTTAGTTGTAAGTAATCTCGGGTTGATATTAGGCGGAATCTTAATTGTTTTCAGTTTAAAAAAAACAGAAAAAGACCTTTATTATTCGCTGGTGTTAGATGGATTATTAGTGGTTCTGCCGCTATTGTTTTATATTGATTCCCTGTAAAATCAGCAAAAATTAGTGTGCGAACGTATCCAATACCTTATAAAATCGGCTACAAGCTTCGTCTAAAATTTCATACGAATGTGCTGTCGAAATAAAACCAACCTCATATCCGCTCGGACCGATATAAATACCATTTTCCAATAAAACCCCAAACATTTTTTTGAAATCTAACATCGTGGCTGGATCTATTTGATCTGCACGTTGAATGGCACCATGTTCCCCAAACGTCAACCAAAAAATTGAACCGATGGTTACCAATTCAAACGCGATGTTTTTAGCTCGCGCGTACGCGTTGATTTTATCCACAAAATAACGGGTTCGTTTTTCTTGGTCTTCATAAAATCCAGGGGTTAAACACATCGATACTTGTGCAATACCCGCCGCCATGGCTACTGGATTTCCGCTTAATGTCCCTGCTTGGTATACATCGCCCAATGGAGAAATACACGCCATAATTTCGTTGGATGCGCCATAAGCCCCAACAGGAAGTCCTCCGCCAATTATTTTGCCATAGGTAACAATATCCGGACGAATGTTATAATATGCCGCAGCACCCGCAAACGCTACACGAAATCCTGAAATTACTTCATCAAATAAGAGTAAAATCTTGTTTTCAGTACTTATTTCGCGAAGAAATTCCAAAAATGATTTGTCTTGCAATAAAAGACCATTATTGGCAGGAATTGGTTCGATAATAATACAAGCAATGTCTTTCCCGTACATTTCGATACATTGTTTCACGGCTTCTTGGTCGTTCAAAGGAAGTACCAAGGTCTCTCGCGTAAACCCTTCGGGGATTCCAGCCGAAGAGGAGGTGCCAAAAGTGGCTAAACCAGAGCCAGCTTTCACCAAAAGTGAATCGACATGTCCATGATAACAGCCTTCGAATTTAACTATTTTGTTGCGTCCAGTATAACCTCTCGCTAAACGAATGGCCGACATTACGGCTTCCGTTCCTGAACTTACAAATCGGATTTTTTCTATAAAAGGGTTGTTGTCGATAATCAATTGCCCTAACTCATTTTCTAAAACCGTAGGCGCACCAAATGAAGTGCCATTTTGAAGCGTTTTTTCGATGTTTTCTCGAACATTTTTATTGTTGTGTCCTAGAATTAAAGGCCCCCAACTTCCACAAAAATCAATAAATTGATTGTCATCTTCGTCCCAAATATAACACCCATCACCTCGTTTTATGAATAACGGAGCTCCATCTACCGATCGGAAGGCTCTAACAGGTGAATTTACTCCCCCAGGGAACAATTTTTTTGCAGTTTCAAATAGTTGTTCAGATTTGTGTCGCCTTAGCATAGTTTTTTTATCAATGTTCGTATCTTTGAATAAATTGCGCGTGTAAAATTAGAACAAACAATGTTAGCATACAAAAATTCACTCGATTTCGCCAAAGAAAAAGATTTAAATGATCCGTTGCGAGCTTATCGAGACCAATTTTATATTCCAGTAATCAATGGAATTGAAACGGTTTATTTTACTGGAAATTCCTTAGGATTGCAGCCTAAATCAACAAAATCATATATCGATCAGGAGTTAGATGCATGGAAAAATTGGGGTGTTGAGGGTCATTTTGAGGCCATTAAACCTTGGTTTGCCTACCACGAATTTTTATCCGAAAAAGCAGCGAAAATTGTTGGAGCCAAAGCTTCTGAGGTGGTAGTTACCCATAGTTTAACCACCAATTTGCATTTGTTGATGGTTTCTTTTTATGTTCCAACTTCATCTCGCTATAAAATTCTTTGCGAAAAAAAGGCTTTTCCTTCGGATCAATATGCGCTAGAATCGCAAGTTAGATTTCATGGGTACGATCCAACAGACGCCATTATTGAAGTCGCGCCAAGAACGGGTGAACATGTGATTCGTTTGGAAGATTTATTGGAAACCATTGCACAGCATGGCCAAGAAATTGCCGTGATTATGATTGGCGGGGTTAATTATTATTCAGGTGAATTATTTGACATGGAAGCAATTACCAAAGCGGGTCATCAAGTGGGTGCAAAAGTTGGGTTCGATTTGGCCCATGCGGCTGGTAATGTCAAGTTAAAATTAAATGAGTGGGGTGTAGATTTTGCGGCTTGGTGTTCGTATAAATATTTGAATTCAAGTCCTGGAGGAGTTTCAGGAATGTTTGTGCATGAAAGACATGCAAATAACAAAAATTTACCACGCTTTGCTGGATGGTGGGGACATGATAAATCAACTCGGTTTTTGATGGAACCTGGTTTTAATCCAATGCCAGGAGCCGAAGGGTGGCAATTAAGCAATGCGCCTGTTCTTGGGATGGCTGCTCACCTAGCGTCCTTGGATATTTTTGATGAAGTTGGGATGGATGCATTAATTGCGAAACGAATTGATTTGACAAATTATTTAGAATTTTTAATCAATGACCTGACAGCAAGAAAAGGCGATCAATGTGCTTTTGAAATAATTACACCTTCCGATCCAACAAAACGAGGGGCGCAATTGTCTATTCTTTTAAAAGGAATGGGAAAATCCTTGTTTGATAAAATTACAAAAATGGGCGTAATCGCCGATTGGAGAGAACCCAATGTAATCCGAGTGGCACCAGTGCCTTTGTATAATAGTTTCGAAGATGTGTTTAAATTTAGCGCATGTTTGGAAAAAGCAATTGATAATGATGGAAACGTATAATCCCGAAATAATTAGTCAATACTTAAACGGAGCGGCCACCGAAGGTGTTCCAATGATGAAATTAATGGCGCAAGTGGTCGTTATTTTAGTGGTTGGTTTGGTTTTATGGCGAATTAGTTCAGCATTTAGCAGAAAAAAGAATGTTCAACGGCAGACAATGTTTAATGATACACGTTTTCAAAAACATTGGCGAAAATAAAATTTTATGAATAAAGAGAAAAATGCAATAATTGTTGGGGCTGGTTTAGTTGGTTCATTATGGGCAATTTATTTGTCAAAAGCTGGGTATAAAGTCACCATTTACGAACGACGACCAGATATCAGGAAAGCCGAAATATCTGCTGGAAAATCTATTAACTTGGCTTTGTCTTATCGTGGTTGGACAGCGTTAAAAGGCGTAGGAATCGAAGATGAAATAAAATCGATTGCAATCCCAATGCCCGGTCGCATTATGCACAGTGAAATTGGTGAACAAACCTTTCAACCTTATGGGAAGGCGGGGGAGGCCATTTATTCAGTTTCTAGAGGTGGCATAAATGCAAAAATGATGGACCTTGCTGAAAATTTGGGAAAGGCAACGATTCATTACAACGTTCAATGTACAGGTGCCGATTTAAATGCTGGCACAATTTATTTGGAAAATCTACTTACCAAAGAAAAGTTTCAAGACCAAGCAGATGTAGTATTTGCGTGTGATGGTGCTTTTTCGGCAGTGCGTTATACGGCCATGCAAAAAATGGATCGATTTGATTATAGCCAAGATTATATTGACGATGGTTACCGTGAGTTGTTATTGCCTGCTAACGAAGACGGTTCGTATCGAATGGAAAAAAACGCCTTACATATTTGGCCACGTGGTCGTTTTATGCTCATCGCACTTCCAAACGAAGATGGTTCGTTCACCTGTACCTTATTTATGCCATTTAAAGGCGAAAAATCTTTTGAATCACTTAATAATGATGCGGCCGTTGAAGATTTTTTCAAAGAAACCTTTCCTGATTTCTACGATTTATCGCCAGATTTACTTCATTCTTGGCACAGTCATCCTTTGTCTTCGTTAGCAATTGTTAGATGTTATCCTTGGACAATGGGAAAATTTGCCTTGATGGGTGATGCTGCGCATGCTACAGTTCCTTTTTATGGACAAGGAATGAATGGTGGTTTTGAAGATTGTACCATAATGGCGCAATTAATGGAAAAACATGCTGAAGATTGGACCAAAATATTCGAAGAATATCAAATTTTACGCAAACCAGATGGAGATGCGTTGCAAGATTTGTCGGTGCAAAATTATTTTGTCATGCGTGATTTTGTGGCCGATCCAATGTTTTTATTGCAAAAAAAGATCGAGGGCCGCTTTAGCGAATTGTACCCAAATAAATGGCTTCCGTTATACAGCCAAGTTTCTTTTTCTGATACACGCTATTCAGATGCTTGGAAAGCAGGGCTTAAACAGGATGCGATTATGAAAAAAGTGATGGATCGAGCGGACATCGCTCAAGTTTGGGACTCCAAAGAAATTGAAGAAAATATTTTGAATTTAATCGACCAAGAATGATAAAATTAGTAATTTTTTTCCTTGCAATGGGGAGTATTTTTTCCTCGTTCGGTCAATTAGATGGGGATTTTGAAAAAAGAAATTCATCCCGAAAAAGTGATAATCCATTTTCGCAAGAAAAAACATGGGGTTATTTGCTTTGGAGCGAAAATGCCAGTCATTATCGCCCAATTGGGTGGCATGTAGATTTGGGTTTAACCTACATGGCTGGAAATAATGCGGATGATGAAGGAAGAAACTACGATTTATCTCCCTCTGGCACTCCTGGCTATTATTTAGAGGGTGGTATGCAACATCTTTTTAAAAATCGAAAAATACTTTTCAATTATGTCGATTGGGGAATTGGCCTAAAGCACTTTGGTGGTTTGGAGAAATATACGTTCGAGTCAGTTTCAGATCTTGGAAGTTTTAATTTTGGTTCCGTTTTTGCTCGTGGTGCTATTCATAGTATTTGGCAATTTACTAAATACAATTTCTTTGATCAATCGATTGGGTTTAATGTAGATTACAGAATTTATGGAGGAAAAGATAAACAGGCAGAAGGAGATTATCTTTCACCAATTCCTTCCGATAATCAAGGGAAATTTGTTGCACAATTGCATTATTCACTCGGTTTTGGGATTAAAATGAAAGATGGTTTGTTTTTGGTGCCTACCGTTCAAACACCTATTTTAACCATGGTGAATTTTAATGATTTTAATCCTTCGCACAAATGGTTTAATAGCCGCTATCAACCCTTAATATTTACGGTAAAACTCGCATGGCTTTTACCAAAGTCTGGTTGTCCAAAAGTATTTGATACAGATGGGGAGCGCCAGTCGTTGGAATATGAAATGAGACAATAAATGAATTATTGATATATTTTGATAGCATATCAGATAAGTTATATGCCGTATATTTTATTTTAATTCGATCGGTTAATCGATTGCATCTTAAGGATTTCTTATTTTCGATGTGAACTTTAATAATAGACGCGATGAAAATGAAATTAATTGGAATGTTGGGATTTACAGGATTAATTGCCCAATTTACCCTTGCACAAACACCAAATTTACATCCTAAAGTAGATTTAAGGCTTGGAATTACCAGTGATGAGGGAACGAATGGATTAGCAGTCGCTTACAATCCTAGTAAAAATTTATATTACACTGTTTATGCTGGAAATGCACTTTTTACCATGGAAGTACATAAAAGCACTGGTGAGTCGATCAAAGTAATGCCAATTGGCGGTGATTTACGCGGATTATGGTACAATGAGTCGAAAGCGCGTTTAGAAGGAATTTTATATGGGAATGCTGGCACCTGCTCATTTGAGTTAGATGGAAATGGTTTTCCTTCGACTATCTCAACAACTAGTTTTGACTATGGAATGGGCGCTCAAGATGTCGCAGTTTACAATAAGGGAAAGGTTTATTTCGCAGATTATTCTGGGGTAACTAGTTTTAAGCAAGATAAAGGCAAAGGTAAACTCAGTAAACATGTTGATATCGCAAACTATACAACCATTAATTTTGGTGGTTTTATTCATACGGGAGTTGCTGGGTATGAATTTGGATTTTTTGATTACGAAGAAAATCGTTTACTTTTAGTGAATGCTAAAACCAATCGAATCACCGCGAAGGTTATTATAGATGTGGAAGATGCGGTTGAATCTTTAGAAAATTTCAGAATCTCTTATTGCAATAATCGTTTGTTTATCTATGACGGATCAAACAGAGAATGGATTGGATACAAAATTTTCTAAGCGATATATTTCGCCTTCTTATGTAAATTGAGATCACATTAAGCTATGGAACAAATCCTGTCACCGAATCAAATTTTCGGGGCAGGATTTTTTGTTTAGGAGATATTCGTTTTAATATCCAATTAATAAGCTCGGTAAAGGAATTAAATAAGCTCAGAGCTCCAATTTTATAAATTGAGTAATCAGGGTCAGTTTTCGGAACAATGGCTGTTTGTTGGTTCAATAAGACGAATTAACCATCCTTCACGGAAATAAAAAAGGGGATCACCAATGGCGATCCCCTTTTTTATATTAAATCTTTACTAATTATTTACTTCC
>JADZFJ010000114.1 GCA_020849935.1 Crocinitomix sp.
ATGCATTGTATTTATTTTTAAGGCGGCGGTATCCACTTCAATCAAATCTTTTCCGAAGGACGTTAACAATAAAAGTGCATCGGGTGTGAGCCATCTTAAATCTTCTAAGCCTTTAAAATCTAAGTGATGAATTTTAGCTTTTATTTGTTCGGTAGATAATTTTTTAGAGACAATCACCCACGACCATTGACCAAAACTATACACATGATTTTGAATAGGAAGGGTATTAAATCCTGCCGATTTCACTGTTTTTTCAATACATCGAAATGCGTGGGTGGTGTAATATGGGCTTGCAGATTGGGTGATAAACGCACCATTTGGCCGTAATCGCTGATAACACAAACGGTAAAATTCGTGCGAATAAAGTTTGTTGATTTCTATCGTTCGGGGATCAGGAAAAACTGCAATCATCACAACAAAAAACACCTCGTTGACTTCCAAATAATGAAACGCATCGGCATTTATCACGGTTAATTTGTCTGAATAATAGGCGTCTTGGTTCATCTTTCTGAAAATTGGATGTTCCGTGGCCAGGTTAGTCATGGCGGAATCTAAATCAACTAAGGTAATTGAACGAACGCGGTCGTGTTTTAACAATTCACGAATGGCACATCCATCTCCAGCGCCCATTAACAAAACATCTACCGGACCATTGGTTAAGGACATCACGGGATGTACCAAAGGTTCGTGATATTGCCATTCGTCAAATGTGCTGAGTTGTTTTCCTTCATTTAGATACAAGGTATGTTTATCTCTCCATTGCGTAATGGTAATTTGTTGATAAGGAGTTTGTTGAGAAAAAACAACTAATTCGTTAAAACGACTTTGATTGCCGTATTGAACAATCGGGTTTGAAAAAACGATTCCAAGAATAAATAAAATCGCTACACTCGATCCCACCATCACGAGCCTTTTTAAATAACGCGGATCGATAAAAGAACGAAATGTAAAAAGAACCACCAAGGCAACAAAAAGATTAATTCCACCCACGACAAAAGGAGTATAGGTTAAGCCAAGGAAACGAATCCCAATAAATGCAAAAAACAAACCTCCCACCAAACTACCATAATAGTCGTGTTCCATCATCCCAGAAATGTTGGTTTTTAAGGCTTCGTATTCTTCGTTGATCCGCGTAACCAGTGGAATTTCCATCCCAATTAAAAATCCTACCAAAACACTCAATACGTAGATTACCAAATCCAACCCAGAAAGAATTGGCATAAGTGCGTAGACAAAAATCACAGTGAATGAAACGATGAATGACAATAAGAACTCTAAGAAAATATAAGCTTCAATTAATCTCTTTTCAATTTTTTTGCTGTAGCGACTGCCGAGTCCCATTGAGAAAAGCATCAAGGACAAAATAATCGTCCATTGAAAAACAGAATCGCCTAAAAAGTAGGAAGCAGTTGTTGCCAAAATATACTCGGCAACAATACCAGACAAACCAGTAGCAAATATGGAAATTTTTAAAAGCCGAGAATAAGAAATTTGTTTCACCGATCGTCGCTTATAAATTCCAACACCATACAAACAACAATGCTCCTGCAATATAAGCCGATCCTTCAAAAATTCCCAAACCTACATTTGGCACTTCTTGGTTGACCAATTCATCCGTAATTTTTCTTTTAGAGACAAACACCAAATCCACCACTAACCTAATGATAGGCAACAAAATAAAACCTCCCAACACATCAATTCCAATACTCATAATTGATTCTTTCCAGCTCACATGTTCGATTTGAAATCCGGCATAAATAAGAATAGCGAAAGCAATTTGTGCTCCGGCAGCGCTGAAAGCCACGGCTGCGTTTCCTTTATACACTTCGGTATTAATGTTAAATCGAGTAATTAAATTATAATAAAAATAGCCCAATGTTGCTATTCCTAAAGCCAAAAGTAAAAACAGACACACTTCGACAGGTTTATTGACTTCGGTGAGCATGACACCCCCAATAATAATTCCAGTTCCGAGGTAATTTGCGCCTTTAATTATCCCCAAAGCCGTATTGTGTTTTACCACAATTTCATCCATCATTTTTACCGAAGGATGAATCCATTTATCGACAATTAAAAAAGCCACATTCAATAAAATTATTCCGACAGTGCCATAAAGTAAGGTCAATAAAACCTCTTTCCAAAACGAATCCGTGCCGCCGCTGTGCATAATGCCACCAACGATAAGTACCACCGCTAAAAAATAAGAGACATATCCCAAATAAAAAGCCAAATTGTCTTTTTCTATCAATTCTTGATCAATATTTATTTTAGGATTAAAGAGTTTATAAACCAATCTCGCCACCAAAAACAAAGCAAGGCAAGTAATTAAAAACACACCCGAATGCCATATAAAATCAACTTGTTTTTCCATACTATCTATTATTTACCGTGTCCTCCACCACCCCGATTAAATCCGTCGGATGAACCCCCGTCCTTTTTTTCAAAATTTTTCTTGTCTAACTTACGTTGATAAAAATCTGGCCGCAAAAACAACCAATGTCTGCTATACGTTCCATAATGCGTGGAATCTGTTCCTTCTGCTTCTCCATAAAATGGGCGATTAAACAAAAATCTTTCTTTAAATTGTTCGTATTCAACCTTGTCAATTTTCAACCCTTGTAAACCTAGTTCTTTTTCTAAATAGCTATATTCTGGATGAAATCTCCAAGCATTGTTGAACGACCAATCTGTTGATACTGTTCCATCAACACCTGGTTTATTTGGTTCGGTGAGTATTTCTTTAAATTTTCCATACACACTATCCCCAATAATATTTGTAAAACCTGGGGGAGAAATTAGGTTGTTGTATTTTCCAGTTTTTAATTTAGAAAGTAATTCCATCCCCAAATTGCTTTCATGCAATTCGAAAAAATCATCCGATACTTTTTCCCATTCGGTGGTTGTAATAATCAATTTACCTTCTTTGGTAAATTCAATTATTTTGTATTTGTGATAAAATTGTTCCTCACGCAAATCCATATCGGCTAAAAGAATGGTATAGGCATATTTTGAAACAAACTTTTTCTTCATTTCTTTGACAGGGTCGGTTGGAATTACCGTTCCACCACATGCCCAAAAAAGCAGTGGTAAAAAAAGCAAGATGGTTAACCAAGGCCTCATGATTTTCGCGGTAAAATATTAGAAATTGCATGAAAATTAATCCACATCCCAACATAAACCCCAATGGTTTGATCCTCGTATTTATTAAAAGAAATTATGTTTTTTTCATCTTCAGATTCAAACAACCAATTTTGCATTTCAAACTTTTCAATCGAATTAGAAATCATTGCGGTGCCCTCGCCTGAAAAATGATATTTTTTCCCTTCATAATCAAACTCATCGCGAGTGATGTCTTTTCCCTCTCTGAGTTTTTGTCTCACCCCTGGCCAAACGATATCAGCCGCTGCTTCCCAAAAAATATTTACCTTATTATCGGTTGGGGCATAACCTAAAAATAAATTTTGTTTGCCATCAAAAATATGGTATTCAAATTCTTTTACGCCATTATCCCATGTATAGACAGCAACCTCTTTTACTTCCCAGCTATGAAGGTCGTAATCTAAAATAAATCCCTTTTTTAAATCGCCAATGGCAAAATCAACTTGGGTATCGGTTGCCGAATTTTCAGTTGGCTTTGCGGCTTTAAATAATCTTTTGAAAAATGATATCATCCTAAATATATTACACTGTGTTTTAAATGAAAAAACGAAGGTAGCACTGTCTTATCTCCCCCTGCGGCATAACCATAATGTGTGATTGCAATGATCAGTGAAACCGAATAAATCACGCAAAAAGTCACCAAAAAAATAAAAAATCGCCTGTTTTTTCGAATGTCCTTGATTTTTGGAAGCGCGCGAAACATCATGGAAGGGCTTCCCCAATGTGTTGCTCCGAGTAAAAAAATAAGCGACAATGCGCAAATTAGAATAGAGAAAAACCCAAAATACAGTCCACCTGAATTATGGATCGCAACTGTGCCCATGACAGACCCATAATTATTGTTGTACGAAAAAATTCGAACGTAATACTCGCCTGCTTTTGGTAATTCCACCTCAAACTCAATGCGGGTATCCGAATAAACTTTCGCGCGCCCATCGTCATCTGCATGACGCTCTTGCCAAAGATCTTTATAAACCGAATAAACATGGTCATAATTTTCATCCAAAATCTCTACTTCGAATTCGGAATAAAGTGGAACCTGACCACTTGAAAAATTCTGTGTCAGGTCAAACCAATACAAAGTCTTGTCTTCGGGAACTTTAATTTTAGTCATGTGACTCGTTTCCATTCCAATCGCAAATCGATCCACCACCGATTTTGAATTTGAAACAATCCATGAAATAAAAAATAAAACCGCAAAAAAATGTGTTGTTATGGCAAAAGGAGCCAACCGCCTCATCCGGAATTCACTATAACCTTTATTATTCCGATTTGTAAATCCGACCATTTCTCTAAACGAGTTTAATTGACTGTTTCTACGGAACGCTTCACGACGTTGTGTTTGCTCTATTCTTGCTCGTTCTGATCCTAAATACTGGGACATATTCGGAGCAAGATACTACAAATTTGGAAATAATTAGTTCGGTCACTTAGTTAACTACAAATCAAACTTTTTTAATTCATACTTTATTCAGAAATTCTATCTTTGATGATCTCATTTAATTATAACATGTTATCTCTTCTTACGTGCCTTAAAGGATTAATCTTAACAGCTCTGTTTTTTGTTCCAATGATCTCAACCTTTTCTCAAGTTGTTAACCCAGCCACATTAGACACTACCGGAGGGGCGCGAATAAAAGATCTCACCATTGGTGCATATTTAGATTTGTACTACGGCTTCAGCTTTGATGAACAATCTGACCATGTTGTTCCTTACATGACCAACTCAAATTATGCCAATGAAGTTAATGTGAACTTGGCATTTATTGATGTTCGATATCAAACCGAGCGATTACGGGCACGATTTGTTCCTGGGTTTGGAACCTATATAAATGCCAATTATGCTTCTGAAACGGGCTCATTAAA
>JADZFJ010000115.1 GCA_020849935.1 Crocinitomix sp.
ATTTGCATATTATTACCTCGGATGCGACAAAATATTATCCGTATTTGATTCAGTTAGATATTGATTATGTCACCTTTCAATACGAAGATTTGATCGATAAAAATTTTGAGATTCCTGCCGAATTTCAAGGGCAAATTGGACTCGCTATCACTTCAAATACTCCAATTTCAGTTTTTGAGGATTACAAAGACAAGGTCGATTTTATCTTGTTTATGGCAACTGTTCCAGGTCAAAGTGGCGGTAAATTCGACAAAATCAATTTTAGAAGAATCCGTGAATTTCAGCAAACGTATCCTACTAAAAAAGTACATGTGGATGGAGGTGTCAATGCGGAGGTTTCTTTCGTTTTAAGGAATATGGGAGTATATGCTTCTGTTTCAGGATCGTATCTTTTTAATGCCGCAAATATTAACACCGCCTTGCTTAATCTGAAATTAAACGAAATTGATTCAGGTTTTTTAGTGAAGGATTTTATGCGGGATTTAAGCGAATCCCCTGTGATCTATTCCCACGAACTTAATTTAGAAAATGTCTTAAGGTCAATTGACAAAGGTAAATTAGGTTTTACCATGGTGATTGATCAAGACAATACATTTAAAGGAATCATCGGAAATGCCGATTTAAGAAAAGGTCTTTTGAATAATTTAAGTGATTTAAATCAGGTGAATGTACTAGAAATGATTAACCCTAGCCCCTTAATTTTACCCGATCTTTATACCGTTTTTCAAATGATTCGGTTGATCAAAAAAGAGACACGACCCGTGGTGTATTTACCAGTGGTTGATAGCAATAACAAAGCAGTAGGTACTGTGAATTTTATGAATTTAATTAAAGGAGAATTATGATTATCCACCTCAAAAAGGACATTGGAAACAAAAGAGCAAGCGAAATTGCTGAAAAAATTAATGCCTTTCTTATTGAAGAGGAAAACCAATTTGTGTTGATTAGTTCTTCGGGACAAAAAACCTTGGATCCAAGTTACGAAGCGGATGTGATCGAATCGTTTGTATTTGATAGCGACATGCAATTGGCTGCACGTTCGTACAAAGCTGCTACCCGCGAAGTGAAAATTGGTGAGGTTACCTTTGGTGGATCGACTGGAAATACCTTAATGATTGCAGGTCCTTGTTCGGTCGAATCAGAAGACCAAATTCAAGAATCTGCTGAATTATTGAAAGAATTAAACCTCACCACACTACGTGGAGGTTGTTATAAACCACGAACATCTCCCTATAGCTTTCAAGGATTAGGCTTGGAAGGCTTAAAATTATTGGTGAAAATGAAGGAAATGTATGGGCTAAATGTCATCACAGAAGTGAGAGATGCAACCCATATTCAAGAGGTGATTGAATACTCTGATGTGATTCAGATTGGGGCAAAAGCGATGTACGATCAGGGGATTTTACGCGCCTGTGCAAAAACACAAAAACCGGTCTTAATTAAACGTGGATTTGGAACTACCTTACAAGAATTTGTGCAATGTGCCGAATTTGTTTTATCTGGTGGAAATCCAAATGTGATTTTATGCGAACGTGGATTACGGACTTTTGAAACGAAAACACGTTTTACCTTAGATTTATGTGGGGTTGCGTATTTAAAAGAATACACCAACTGCCCAATCGTTTTAGATCCTAGTCACGCGATGGGTTATGCATATGGTGTGCCTGATTTAACTCGTGCATGCGTTGCTATGGGAGTTGACGGTTTATTAATTGAAGTTCACCGCAATCCTAAAGTGGCCTTATCGGATGCTTCGCAACAATTAACGCACCAAGAATTTAAAGATTTACTTAAAACGCTTTCACCAATCGCAGCTGCGGTGAATCGTCAGATAATTTAACCAACAATTCGCAGGAACTATGAATTTATACAATCAAAATTTGGATTATTTGTGTGAGCAACAAAATATTTCCATCACTGAATTTGAAAAAATCATCTATATTCCTAAAGTGCGAATTATGGAACCGACTCCGAACGAATTATTGAAAATTTCGGAGTATTTTAATTTGTCAGTAGACATTTTGCTCAAAAAAGATTTGCGTGTTCGGAATAAGGAAGTGATTAAATCCATTCAACTTATTGTGCTGGATGTAGATGGCACAATGACAGATGGCGGCATGTATTATACCGAAAACGGAGATCAATTTAAGAAATACAATACCAAAGATGGCTTGGCAATCAAACGTTTGTCAAAATCAGGTATGAAATTTGGGATTATTTCGCATGGTCATAAATTAAAAGTTATTCAAGATCGCGCCGAATTATTAGGAATTGAGCAAATTTATGTTGGTCAGGAAGATAAGTTGAGTGTGTTAAATCAATGGTGTACCAAACTTGGAATTCGTTTAGATCAAGTGGCGTATGTGGGAGATGACATCAATGATTTAAGTGTGATGCAAGCCGTTGGTTTTTCAGCATGCCCTGCAGATGCCTTGAATGAGATTAAAACAATCGCTTCTGTGATTTTGACAAAAGTTGGCGGCGGTGGTTGTATTCGTGAATTTTTGGACGATTGGTTCTAACCAATGAATAAAAAATTAATTATCGTTGTTGGTCCAA
>JADZFJ010000116.1 GCA_020849935.1 Crocinitomix sp.
GAAAAAGCCGGAGCTACTAAGAGTAATATAGAAAAATATCAACTCTGGCAACATGATAATATGCCTATTGAGCTGTACAGCAATAAAGTGATTAAACAGAAATTTGATTATACGCATCAAAATCCTGTTAAAGCGGGTTTGGTGTTTAATGCTGTTGATTGGAAATATAGTAGTGCGCGGAATTATTACGGGGGAAATTCTGTTGTTGAAATTGATTTGATGGGGGCTAAGGATTAATAACGTATATCTTATCTTTTAGGCACAAGCGGGACGCTTGCGCCAGCTAGCTAAAGATTAATATTAAAGTATATCTTTAAATTTTAGGCACAAGCGGGACGCTTGCGCCAACCTGCTAAAGATATTTAACAACGTATATTTTTAACATTAAGGCACAATATCCAATTCCTAGGCAACTGATGTGTTTTGCTTGCGTTTTATTGGGTATTATTAATGATTTAATTCGCTAAAAAAGTTTAAATGAAAAAAATTGCCACTTTATTTTGCCTAGTTCCCACGTTAATTTTTGCCCAATCCAATTTTTTTGTTTCTGAAGGTAACCTTTCCCTGATTCGACCGACCTCAGATGGTGGTTATGTTGGTGGAGATGCCGATGGTAATTTGGTGAAACTAACTACCGATTTTGAATTTGGTTGGGCAGTTGGCACTTTTGCTGGCGAATTGAAAGATTTGGAAGTTGATTTATATACAGGAACTGTCACCGCGATTCATGTCTTGGAGGATGAATGTAATGTAACCCAGTTATCAAGTGCGGGTGAAACATTAAACCGAACCACCTATCATTTTAACGGACCAGTGGAAGACGCTGATTTGGAATGGACGAGTGAAGGTTTTGCGTATGCTTTTAAAGCTAATTTATCGATCAGTGCGACGCAGCCAAGTTTAATTTTGGCCGCTTCCAATGTCGATCTTGAACTTTCGTGGACAAAATCGTTCGAAACGCCTTTAAATTATTTAATTACTGAGCTTGATTTGGAGGCTTACAACGATTCAATTGCTGTCCTTGTCAACAGTACCAATGCGGATTCAAATTATGTTCAATTTTGCCGCCTTGGCATTGATGGGACGTTTTATGGCGCAACAAATATTGGCACGGATTGCAGTTATTATACTGATTTTGACCGTTTGTCTGGTGGAGGTTTTGTACTTGTTGGTGAGCTAGTAGTTGATGAAGATGAAATGCTTAGAGTTTCTGTTTTAGATGAAAATGGATTGGTTTTAGCAACAAAATCACAACGCACTTCGTGGTCTGATTCGGGCTGGAACAGGGCAACGGTTTCTACTTTGTCGGATGGACGCTATGTTGTTTGTAATAACTATTATGAAGGTCACGGGGGATACAATCAAGGTGCTTTTATTTATTTTGACAATCATAAAGCGGTTGGGCAATGGAATTTTCAGCCAATAGATTTGATTGAAGACCGAGATAATTTGTCTTTATGGTGTGTTGATTTATCGGATAAATTAATTTTTTCTGGAACCGTTTACGACGAAGAATTTGGTACCAACGTGAATGAAACAATGGGCCGAATTACTTGGAAATCGGAAGATTGTGGATTAGGAATTTATTCTGGAACCACCTTCGAATATGGCATTGATCCTTCTGAAGAAATCTCTATTGAGTTGAATGAAATGGATAATCTTGACGCGAATGTACTCCTCGATGATTTAGTGCCACATTCATACCTATATGTATTCGCTTGTTCTAATACTGAAGTGGATCCTGGTCTTGAAGTCCTAGACAATCATTTGTACGGCGACACCATTCCAAATTGTTTTCCAGAAGTAATCGATAATTCTGGATTGGAAGAAAATCATTTTGCCTTTTCTGTTTATCCTAATCCTTCCAACGGCCTTGTTACTATCGAAGCCACCAAGCTTAGTTTAGTACATGTATTTAACAGCCAAGGTGAGTTAATTGAAACTATTTACCCGACTGGCACCAAAACCACCCTTACCCTTGGTGACATTAAGGGTATTTATTTGATTCAGTTAATTGACCAAAATGGTAGAACGCAATCGGCGGAAATAATTCGGTTGTAATTCACAAATTTTAATTTTCTGCGGCGAAGGAATTTCATCCTTCGCAAAATTGTTTGCCTATTTTTAATTGATAATTATTTTTGTAGTAATACACTGTCAATCGTCTTAATTTAAAAATTTTATAGGGACGACCGTCCGTATCTACAAATTTTATATTGACAGCCGTTTGTATTTGTATTTCTCACACTCCAAACTCAAACTCAATACTCCCTTCCCACCCCCGATTGGAACGATAGCTTGGTGGCTTGGCGCAAGTAGGAAACTTTTTGTTTGACAGTGACCAAAGGAAACTGGAAAAACAATTTAGTTGACTTTTGCGGGAAGTCGCCAACTAAAGTGGAAAGCGGGAAATGGTGGCCTATTCCTTCGCTAAAGCTACGGAATACGCAATTACGTTCGCTAAAACTAAAGAATACGCAGTTACTTTTACCAAAGAAACAATAAGCGGAATGGTTAAAGTGGGTTTTTGGATTTAAATTATTGGCAAATGTGGATGAAATTGGTTGGGAAAAACGAGAGAGAATCGCAATTAATCCGTTACTTTTGTGTAAAATATTTTAGAAAATGAACAATTGGTATACTGTGAAGGTTAAATTCACAAAAGAATTTCAAGATGGCACGTTGAAGCGTGTGACTGAGCCGTATTTGGTGAGCTCTTTGTCTTTTACGGAGGCTGAGGCGCGGATTTATCAGGAGGTGGGCGAATTTGTTCGCGGTGAATTCTTGGTAACATCAATTGCAAAAACTGATTTTGCGGATATTTTTCATTATGATGACGCGGAAACGTGGTATAAATGTAAAGTTGCGTACACTACCGAGGATGATTCTGGGAAAGAAAAAAAGGTGAATAACCAATTTTTAGTGTCGGCGCACAATGCAAAACAGGCCTACGAACGGATTGAAGAGAGTTTGAAAGGTTTGATGGTTTCGTATGAAATTCCGATGATTACTTTAACGCCGATTGTTGAAATTTACCCATACTCGGCTCAAGAAATGGAGGAAGTGGACAAGGCGATTAATGCGAAAGCTGCTCCGAAAATGGAAGAAGAAATTATTAATTCCCCGCAAATTA
>JADZFJ010000117.1 GCA_020849935.1 Crocinitomix sp.
CCTTTAATTCTGGCAACCAATGATTGATGATTGGCAATTTGCTCTTTAAATTTCTAATTCCTTTGGCGTACGTTTTTATTGATTCAAGGTCTGTGTTTTGGAAAATAAATCGGTTTTGTGCATTAAATTTTTGAATTTCTAAGTGCATTTGACTTAATTCGACCATTAATTCGCTCGAATTTTGATGTTCTAATAAAAACAAATATTCGTTGTGCGAGACCGAAGCCAATTTACTGCGCAAATTAAAAATCAATTCCAATTCGTTCTCCGGATCTGAAATATTCAAATCGTGTTTTAATTTTATCGTGACCTCTTCCAGTTCACCTTTCAAGCGCCATTCGAGTTGCACAAGTTCGAGCAATTTAACCTTGGTATGTGGGCCAATTGCTGGGTGAAAGTCAATAAATGCTGTTTTTAATTTGGCAGGATTTTTTCTCAGTAAGGATAAAAATCCTTTTTTCGGTTGTTTTTCTTGATCGGATAAAAGGCCCAAAAGCTCGTTGATTTCGGCTAAACTTGGTTTTTTGCTCCAGGCTTGATTTCCGATTTCAGCTTGTTGCAACCTCGATTTTAGCAAACTATATTTTTTTGCCAACGAATTAAATTGGGCATGTTTTTTTGTGTCATCCCGCAAAAGTTCGATTTGCACCTTGTCAACCATGGTTAAAATACTGGCGGATAAGCAAAGGCGAGTAAAGTGATCAAAAGAAACATCAAACCCAAATTTTTCTTGAATGGCTTCTATTTTTTCTAAATTGAGCAATAAATCGTTGAGCCTTTTTTCTAAGGAGATCACCACTTCATTTTCATTAAAAACTACGCTGTTGAGTTCAACAAAATCAGCAGTTGCGATTGATCCTGCCCGAAAATCTTCCAAGACATTTTTTTCAAATTGGAGGAGAAATGGGAGGTTTTTTTTCCAATCTGCATAGGTCGGAACGTGGCCATTGGCAAATAATTCGGCTGGCAAAATTCCTGCATTCAATAAAATTGCGATTAATTCACTAAGCGACCCATCTAACTTTTCACGGTAAGAAAGAAGTTGAGCGGGATAAAATGAAAGTAAATTATTTTCATACGTTTTGCTTTCTCCTTTTTTTGGAGGCGAATTTTGCGCATTAGTCAATAAATCCCACGTCAATTTTAACTCGTTAAAAAAGGTCTTTTTTTGATCTTTTTTTGTGCTCAAAAAAGCGGTTAAATGGCGCAGTCCTTTGTCAGCTAATCGATTACTAACGACTTCTAAGGCTGAGCGTTTTTCGGAGACAAAAAGCACCGTTTTATTTTCGGCTAAAAATCCCCCAATTAACGCAACAATGGTGTGCGATTTCCCTGTGCCAGGCGGTCCTTGAATCGCAACATTTCGGTTAAGTGCGTGGCCAACGACATTCAATTGGGAAGGATCTAGTTCAGAAATTAGTCGACTTGGGACTTCCTTGTTTAAATCGGATTCACTCGTCGAATCTCCTAAAAGCTGCGCAATTTGTTCGTTAGGTTGATGAATTATTTTTTCAAAATCCGCATTGAGGGCACTTTTTTTATAGTTAAAGATGCCAACTGCACGTTTTTTTATGAGTTGCCATGTTTCATCTTCATTGAAATCAAGGCGAACGGTGATTTTTTCTTCGGATTGCGCATTATTTTCCTGCGCGTAAAAAAAAGCAGAAATTTTATCCATTTCATGACCCAAATCCTCAGTCGAACTGGGAAGATCATACTCAAAAAACAATTTAAAATAATGTTGAAGAATAGGATTCGCCAAAAAGGGTGCATCCATCTCCTCCTCCTGAATTTGATAGAGGGTTGAAATACGGTCTTTTCGTTTGATTACTATCGGTTTATAAAAGAGGGGAGAGGTATAAAACACCTTTGCCGATGTTAAACCCGTTTTTTGAGGTGGCGACCAGCGGATGAATAAATACACATCCAAACTGGTGGCTAAACCATATTCTTTCCAATAAAATTCCGATTTTTTATGAAGTTTTTTTAAAATCGCTGTTTGGTCGACAGGCGCATCAGGAAAATAACACGACTTAAAATTTACATTTACAAGCGGGTTGCGTTTTGAAAAATCAAAAAGCGTTTGTTGAAGGGCTATTAATTCGTTTGTTACCTCCATTTACAACAAATCTTGACACAAAGTTGATAAAGTGCTATTCACCAGCAATCGCGCATCAATTCCTAAACTCATTGCACCCTCAATATGTTGTGCGCTATCGTCCACAAAAACCACTTCATTTGCATTCAGTTGGTTATCGTCGAGGACATAGTTAAATGCGGCGGCGGTGGGTTTCCGTTCTTTTATCAAGTGCGAATAGTAGGTTTTATCAAAAAAATCTTCCAAAATGGAAGGTTTGCCAAATGTTTCCTTCAGATTTTTCCGAAAGGCGTGGTAATGAATTTCATTGGTATTGCTCAACAAATAAACGGGATATTTTTTTCTTAATTCAGACACAAAAGTCAACCGATCTAGCGGTAAATCCAACAACATTGCATTCCATGCCGCATCAATTTCTTGATCTGCGAGTTGATCTCCAAGGATTTTTTTTAAACCGCTTCGAAATTCGTCTGCACTAATTTCCCCTTTTTCAAAAAGGTCAAAAACTTCGGTTTGTTTGGCTTGGGTATAAAAAGCTTCAACGTTTACGCCATTCTTTAACAATAATTCGAACGCACGAATTGTCCGTTGATAGTCGATGTTTAAAATGACACCGCCTAGATCAAGAATAATCGCCTTTACCTCTTTTTTCATCTCCGAAATTTAGTCAATTTTAAATTTTATTTAGGTGTTCAATGTTAAATTAATTTATATATTTACGATGACCAAATTGCCCACTAAATGCTAAATGTTGCCATAATTGACGATGACAAGTTGTATCGTCAAATTTTAAGGAAGTATATTGACAAAACTGATACCTTGTATTTGTGTAAAGAATACGATTCTGCCCTTTCCGCATTGAGTGATGCAGAATTTGAATCGGTGGATGTAGTTATTTTAGACGTTGAAATGCCAGAATTATCTGGACTTCAATTTTTAGATGAATTAAAATTAAAACCCATGGTGGTGATGACCTCCATAAATTCCAATTATGCCGTTCAAGCATTTAATTATGGGGCGGTTGATTTTTTGGAAAAGCCAATTATTTACGTTCGATTTTTGCAAAGTATCCTCCGAATTCAAAATTTGATTCATCAAAAAAATTGTCCTTTGGATTCGTTTAACCATATCTATTTAAAAAGCAACAACGGACATTTACGGATTAATTTTGATGAGATCATTTACATCGAAGCCTATTCGGATTACATCAATTTTCACACCACCAAAGAACGATTTACGGCACTTTCCACCATGAAATCCATCGAAGAGCGGCTTCCAAAAAGTAAGTTTATTCGAGTACATCGTTCGTACATCGTTCATATCGATAAAATTAACCGATTCGAAGACAATATGATTAAAGTAGGGGACAAGGTGATCCCCGTGAGCCGGTCGTGTAAAGAAAATTTAATGCTGCG
>JADZFJ010000118.1 GCA_020849935.1 Crocinitomix sp.
ATTTTTAGGTTTGAACAAATTTAGTTTTGCCAATTTCCCACTCACCTTTTCCCATTCATTCATGGGATAGATAGAAAGACAATTTTCAAATCCTTTGTTCATCATAAAAATTTCGTTCGCAGAAGGATCCAATTGCTTTCTTAGTCCCGCAGGGAAAAGAAATCTCCCTTTAGAATCAAGTGTGCATTCGTATTCTCCTACTAGTCCTGACATTTTTGCTTTAAAATGTAAAAATAATTATTAAACTCCCACAAATTACCACCCAAATTGTATTGTTGATAACTTTCGTGAACGTTAACGACAAATGTACGGATTTTTTTAAATTATGTTACAGTATTTACGGGTATTTTGGGCGAAAATACAGAAGTGGTAAAATGTGGTAATTAATTTTAACGATGTGGAAAAGTAATTTATTTTCAAGTTGAATTAAGCGTGATTTTTATTGCTTATTGAGTGGGATTTGATATGCTTTTTTTTTGCAAAAGGGACTTTATTGGAACTCTCTTTTAGGGAGGTTAAGGTTTTATTCTGAGATTCTCGAAGTGTTATTAATTGTGCAGAACCCACCTACCAAAACAATACAGGGAGGTCTATTTTGGAAAAGAAGGAAAACAATGCTTGATTATCAATAAAATCGTTAAATTTGATTGTCATGAAATTTATTTAGGACGCTATTGGATAAAAATTAATAAAATAAAACTCTATCGGATGATAAGATATTGCAGTAAAAAAATCTTGACTCTCATCTTTCTGGTGCTCCCACTTGGAATATTTGCTCAAAAAATTTATCAAGGTGACGAAGCCGCCGCTTTGTTTCCAAATGCCGAACTTGTGCGTGACAGCCAATTTAGCTCGCTGCCATCTTTTATTCGGTTTCGTGAATCCAATCAATTTGACATTGATCAGTATAAGAAATGGATGAATGATCATTTCAAGCTTGACCCGAACATAGGCTTTAATCTGATTCGTACAGAATCAGACGAATTAGGCCATGTCCATTACCGGTACCAACAAACCTATTTGGGAAAATTAATTGAAGACCCCACTTGGATCGTTCACACAAATAACGATAAAGTTTATGCGCTCAACGGATTGATCTATGAACAAATCGTTACACCGACCGCCGCGAGCTTGAGTGAATCGGAAGCGTTAGAAAAAGCAATGGAATCTGTTGGCGCAGAAACGTATAAATGGCAATTAAGCGAAGAAGAAGAGCACCTCAAAATAGAAACAGGCGACTCAACTGCAAGTTTTTTTCCTAAGGGCGAACTCGTTTTTGTGTCTCAAAATTATTCTTTCGATTCTCAAACATTTCGATTGGCCTATAAATTTAACATCTATGCGCACCAACCAGTTTCTCGAGCAGAAATATACGTTGACGCTGTGACCGGCGCAATTATTCGCGAAAACGAAATCATTCATCACATTGATACTCCCGGAACTGCACATACAGTTTATAGTGGCGATCGTGAAATTATCGCAGACAGTTTTGGCGGAACATATCGCTTGCGAGACCTCAGTAGGGGGAATGGCGTGCGAACTTATGACATGAATACAGGAACCTCTTATGGCTCATCTGTTGATTTTACAGATATAGACAATGATTGGAACAATATCAATCCTCAAAAAGACCAATATGCAACCGATGCGCATTGGGGAGCCGAAATGACTTACGACTATTTTTTAGATATTCACGGACGAAATAGTATCGATAATGCTGGATTTCAGCTTAATAATTACGTTCATTACGGCGTTAATTATTACAATGCCTTTTGGGATGGTTCGCGTATGACCTTTGGCGATGGTCCTGGTGGTGCAATTACTCCGTTGACTTCTATTGACATTGCTGGACATGAAGTCGCACACGGATTAACAACCTTTACGGCGGGATTGATCTACTATGCCGAATCGGGAGCATTAAACGAATCTTTTAGCGATATTTTTGGAGCTTCGATCGAACGTTTTGCTCGTCCTGATGATTATAATTGGCTATTAGGTGAAGATATTGGAACGCATTTCCGTTCTATGTCAAATCCAAATTCGAAAGGACATCCAGATACTTACTTCGGAACCTATTGGGCTTCATTGGTTGGAGGCGACAGTGGTGGTGTACACACAAACAGTGGCGTTCAAAATTTTTGGTTTTATCTTTTGACAGAAGGTGGCACAGGTACGAATGATATCGGCAATGCGTATTCTGTTAGTTCGCTCGGAATAGAAGCTTCGAGTGCAATTGCATTTCGAAATTTAACAGTTTATCTTACAAGTAGTTCGCAATACATTGACGCACGCTTCTTTTCACTTCAAGCGGCTCAAGATTTGTATGGTGGTTGTTCGAATGAAGTTGAGCAAACTGCAAATGCTTGGTACGCCGTTGGTGTTGGCGGAATTTATGATCCTACAACAATTGCCTCCTTTTCAACACTAGATACTTTTGGCTGCGCACTTCCTTTTGAAGCTAATTTTACCAATTCAAGTTTTAATGGAATCACGTATTTATGGGATTTTGGAGATGGAACAACAAGTACAGAAGAAAATCCTACTCATGTATACACAGCAGCAGGAATTTACACGGTTACTTTAAACGCGGATGGTGGAGCCTGCGGTAGTGACGAGTTAGTGTTAGCTTCTTATATCGAAGTTGATCCAGATGCGGAATGTATCATCACCTTGCCGCCCGACGGAATTTTAGGCGTTCAAAGAGGTTGTGACGGGACAATTTATGACAGCGGTGGACCGTTTGCCAATTATGGTGCGGGTGAAAATTCGCAAGTGACAATTGATCCGCTCGGAGCCGTTTCTGTAAATCTAGATTTTATAACCTTCAGTGTTGAAGCTGGTCCAGGCTTAACATGCAATTATGATGATTTGTCGATATATGACGGCCCTTCCATTTTTTCGCCCTTAATTGGCAAATATTGTAATAATAACTTGCCATCTGACTTGACCTCTTCTGGATCGGCCATTACACTCGCATTTCATTCAGATGGCGGACTTGAACTTTCTGGATTTAATATCGAATGGTCGTGTAATCCTCCAGATGATGTTCCTGAAACGGATTTTATCGTTAATTCAGAAATCACGTGTTCGGGCTTGGCTTATTTTACAGATCTTTCTACAAATATTCCAATCGCGTGGGCGTGGGATTTTGGGGATGGAGGAACTTCAACATTGCAGCACCCAGTGCATGAATATTTAACTGAAGGTACTTATACTGTAACGCTTGTGGCGACAAACTTGGTTGGTGACAATATGGAGATTAAGACGGATTATGTAACAGTTGCCTTCCCAGAGACACCAACAGTGGTGGGAGATACGAATTGTGTTGATCAAACTGCTACTTTAGTCGCTGTGGGTGAGGGAACATTAAAATGGTATACGGAAGCTGCAGGAGGTGTTCCGTTTTTCGAAGGAGACACCTTGACTACGCTACCTTTAGCAATTACAACAACGTATTATGTCGAAGATGATTTGTATGACAGTCCTGAATTTGTAGGCCCCGTTGACAATACCTTTGGTACAGGAGGTTATTTTAGTGGTGATCAATTCCTTGTGTTCAATAATCCTTCGCCAGTATTCTTAAAATCAGTGGATGTTTATGCAGGTAGCGCTGGTTCAAGAACGATTGAATTACGCAATAATCTCGGTGGCGTGATCGAATCCATGACCGTTGATGTGCCTGCTGGTGAAAGTACCGTTGTTTTAGATTTCGAAGTGCCAATTGGTGATGCATTGCAATTAGGAACTGCAATTGGCTCAAGTCCTGACTTGTATAGAAATGATGCTGGCGCTGCTTATCCGTATCTATTGGCTGAATCTATCGAGATTGTTGGCAGTAGCACAGGCCCCGAATTTTACTATTTTTTCTATAATTGGGAAATTCATCCATTCAATTGCGCAAGTGATCGTATACCTGTAACTGCTGTAGTTGAATATGATTCTGATATTACAATCGAAGCTGTCGATGACGTTTGCCTTGAAGGAGAATCATTAACACTAAGTCCAAGTGAACCTGGTGGAACATGGTCTTCTGATTGTGGATTATGTATTGATGAATTAACGGGTTCATTTGATCCAGCTGTTTCTGGAGTTGGAACGTGGGAAATTTTTTATACCGTTCCCCACACTTGCAGTTATTTAAACAGCTTGTTTGTCACTGTAATCGAATCTACAATTACAATTGATCCTGTGGCTGATATCTGTAACTTAGCGGATCCAATCTTATTAACAGCGAGTGAGATTGGTGGAACATGGACTGCAACGTGTGGAGCATGTATTGATGAAGTGACAGGCGAATTTAATCCAACTACAGCAGGAATTGGTTCTTGGGAAATTGTTTATACCGTTGCTGGAACATGCAGTGAATATAATCCAATTACAATTAACGTGATTGAGTCGGATATCGAGATTTATCCGATAGATCACCTGTGTCAACAAGGAGATCCAGTGATCTTAACGGCAAGTGAACCAGGTGGAACATGGTCAGCATCATGTGGTGCATGTATTGATCCCGTAACTGGCGCGTTTAATCCAGCTCTTGCTGGAATTGGTGAGTGGACAATTACCTATGATGTGGATGGAACGTGCAGTAGCTACAATACTTCAATTGTTTATGTCGTGGATTGTTTAGGTCTTCCAAACGAAGATCAATTTAACGTCACTCTCTATCCAAATCCCAATAATGGTTTGGTGAACGTCAATATGGGTGGAATTTCTGAAGGCGATATCATCATTAAAGATGTCTTAGGAAAAACCGTTCTCGTTTATCACTTTACGAATTCTCTTTTTTCTGTTGACCTCAAAAATAGTCATTCAGATGGAACCTATTTTATAGAATTCTATACCAATGCGGGTCAGTTAATTGGTGTTAAAAAAATTATTAAGCAGTAATTTATTTTGCAAATCGACTTAAAAAGCAGCCTCATCTGAGACTGCTTTTTTGTTTATAAAAATTATACCTATTCAATACGAAGGTATAAAAGCAGAACACGATTTACAAAAAGTAACTTCAAATGACGTGTCAAGATGGTTGACGGTCAAGAACAGTAGACATGTATGGCGTGTAATGATGAAGGTATTGTTGACGACCTTAAAAAGATTTACGTAGCGATCCCGAAGCCAATAAATTGGTTCTGGATACTAAATCCCGACCATTCCCATGAATGCGAGAATAAGTCGAGAATTTGTCCAGATACTTATTTAGATTTTTCTAATTTTCGGTATAAATTCGTGATAAAAACTGTATCTTGTTCACAGATGAACATTCTTTGAATTGAAACGTTCTACTACCACATAAGATTTAACAAACATGCAGCCTATAAATCGTACTTCTGGTTTTGTTTTTTCGGAATTTACCGAAGAGCCAAAGGAACCCTTTGATGTTTTTTTTGACATTTTTAAAGAAGTGATTACGCACACCTCAGGTGATGTGGAAGAAGCCTTGGATTGGATGCGGCATTTGGACAAAGAATACAAATTAAGCACGCCTGAATATAACTTGGATGATTTTATTGAGGACCTGAAAAAACGGGGATATTTAAAAGATGACGATGCTCCTGAAGGCGGTGGACTCGCAATTACAGAAAAAACTGAACGTGCGATTCGCCAAAATGCATTAAACCAAATTTTTGGAAAGCTACGAAAATCGGGAAGAGGGAATCACACCACCAAACATGTAGGAGAAGGTGGGGAAGAAAGTGGAGAGATTCGGAATTATGTTTTTGGGGATTCCTTGTCGCGGATTTCAATGACGGAAAGCATTAAAAATGCACAAATTAATGGTGGTTTGGATGACTTTCAGCTCAGCGAACGAGATTTAGTAATCAACGAAACGCATCACAAAGCGCAAATGAGCACGGTGTTGATGATTGACATTAGCCACAGCATGATTCTTTATGGTGAAGATAGAATTACACCGGCCAAAAAAGTAGCCATGGCTCTGGTGGAATTGATTCGAAATAGGTACCCAAAAGACACCTTGGATATTTTGGTCTTTGGCAATGATGCATGGCCGATTAAGGTAAAAGATTTGCCTTATTTACAAGTCGGTCCGTATCATACAAATACGGTGGCAGGCATTGAACTAGCCTTGGATTTGTTGCGCAGAAAAAAGAATACGAATAAACAAATTTTTATGATCACCGATGGAAAACCAAGTTGCTTAAGACTGAGTACCGGAGAGTATTATAAAAATAGTTTTGGGCTTGATCCAGAAATAACGGAGAAGTGTTATACGATGGCAAAACAGGCCCGAAAACTTCAAATTCCTATTACCACCTTTATGATTGCGAAGGATGAATATTTAATGGAATTTGTAGAAAAATTTACCAAAGAAAATCAAGGAAAAGCCTTTTACACTGGTTTAAAAGGGTTAGGCGAGATGATTTTTGAGGATTACGAAGTAAATAGAAAACGCCGAATTAAAGGTTAAGAATTAAAAGAACAAGCGAATACCATGAAATTGCACGAAGCTAAAACAGTTGGAGATTTGAAAAATCTCGGATATACATCAAAAAGTATTAAACAAGAATTAAGGGATAATTTGGTGCGATTAATTCGCGCGAATGAAAACCCGTTTAAGGGTATTATTGGTTACGATGCGACCGTGATTCCGCAGTTGGAACGAGCTATTTTATCGAAACACACTATCAACTTGTTAGGTTTGAGAGGGCAAGCAAAAACGCGGATTGCCCGCTCGTTAATTGGGTTGTTAGATGAATGGATTCCGGTGATTGAAGGTTCGGAGATTAACGACGATCCTTTTGGACCGATCTCCTCGTTTGGAAAAGAAACCTTGGAAACCTTGGGAGATGCCACGCCAATTAGTTGGTTACACCGAAATGACCGCTTTTTTGAAAAATTAGCTACGCCAGATGTCACCGTGGCGGACTTAATTGGGGATGTTGATCCAATTAAAGCATCGAACTTAAAATTGTCTTACGCGGATGAACGAGTGATTCATTACGGAATGATTCCACGTGCCAACCGATGTATTTTTGTGATTAATGAATTGCCTGATTTACAAGCACGAATTCAGGTTTCTTTATTCAATATTTTGCAAGAAGGAGACGTACAAATAAGGGGATTTAAATTGCGATTGGCACTGGATCTACAATTTGTTTTTACCGCAAATCCGGAAGATTATACCAACCGAGGTAGTATTGTAACTCCCTTAAAAGATCGAATTGGCTCGCAGATTTTGACTCATTATCCGATTACACGCGAAATATCAAAAGAAATTACTGCCCAAGAAGCTAAAATTGAAGCTGAACTATTGGCGAAGGTTTATGTACCTGAATTGGCCAAAAACTTAATCGAACAAATTAGTTTTGAAGCTCGAAAAAGTGACTTTGTGGATGCCAAAAGTGGTATTTCTGCGCGAATGACGATTACTGCCTACGAAAACTTATATAGTACAGCCGAATTGCGTTTGTTGAAATCGGGAGATAAAGCTACCTGCATTCGGATGAGTGATTTTTTAGGAATAATTCCTGCCATTACGGGCAAAGTTGAATTGGTGTACGAAGGTGAACAAGAAGGGTCAGAAAGTGTGGCGTTATTGTTACTTGGATCAGCGATTAAATCCTTGTTTGGTGAGTATTTTAGTACGATTAAGAAATTATCAAAAACAGGCGAATATTCTGACATCGACCAATTGGTGGAATGGTTCATCAATAACCCCGGATTTGAATTACTTTCGGACAGTAGTGAAGTCGATTATCAGAAAGAAATTAACACGGTTAAACCATTAAAAGCAATGGTGAAGAAATATCAACCGCACTTGCCAGAAGCTGATTTGTTTTTTGTGATGGAATTTGTGTTGTGGGCTTTGGTAGAGTATAAAAAACTAGCCAAGAAAAAATTTGAACAAGGGTACGAATTTGAAGATGCAGTTTTAAAAGGTTATTAGATTTTAAAGCGGCACTATAAAACTCATGGTGTCAGAAGTAAACGCGCCAAAATATCCTACGGCATCTCCGATTAAATTCGTTGGTGGATTAGCAGGTGCTGCCGAAAAATTATTCGAATTTAAATTATTGGACAAACCAACAATGTAATCGTAATTGGCCTTATCCACTGAAATTAGTTCGACTAAGACCGTGTCCCCTTTTTCTGCAAGGTCGCCGAAGAATTGCGCCTCAAAATATTGTCCATTGATAAAATCATCGTTCCCCCAATAATACCCGCTGTTTTCGGTGCCATTGATGAAAATTTTTGCCCAATAGTAATTCTTTTCGTCTGGATTGTCGACTGCGTGAAAGGAGATAATATTTAAGGTGTCACCTTCAGGAATTCCAAACGAACCCGTGACAGTAAAACAACTCAGTGAATCAATTTTAGGTTTTATAGGTGCGTAAGAAGAGGCCGTGATGGTGCGGTCAAATGCTTGAACTTCCAAATCATACCATTTACCCGGTTCAACTTCAAAATCCATCGCACGATAATACCCATCGCCTTGATGTTCCAAATAAACGATGGTGCCATCCTCTTTGGTTATTTTAATGGTGCCATCGATGATTCGTTCAAAATCGCCTTGTTGATAGACAGATCCAGTTTTGGAAAGAATCCCATAATTATTTCCTAACCCATCTTTTAAAATAATGTCCACCACCAAGGTTTGGTCGGCAGTGTTTAACGGAATCTCAATCACTTTTTGGCAAGCCGACACCAGCAAGCCGGTGGCAAAAAAAAGTATAAAAATTCGGTTCATATAAGCTCTTTCTATCAAAAAACGTTTGTACTATGGAATTATTATTGACATGGTGTCAATCATATAAGTGCTGTAATAACCCAACCCTTGACTCATATTTGAAACTGGATTTGCAGGTGAAGCCGAAAATGGTCCCGCGCTCAAATTACTTGAAAGGGTCAATAAATACTTATAAGAAGCTTCGTCCATCGATAATAACTCCACAAACACCGTATCTTTTGATTTAATGGACGTAGCAAAAAGTGGAGCTGATGCTAATTGACCATTTCCTAACGCATCATCGCCGATGTAAAAATTTTCGTCTGCAACGCCATTCACCCATGCACTGACACGGTAAAAATTATCTTCATCCACATTATCTACAAAATTATAGAACAATAGATAAGAAGTATCGCCCGGTGTTGGTCCAAATCCACCAAATTGTTTAATAAATGTCAACGAATCCAAGGTAGGAACCGTTTTAGAGGTAGATTCGGCAGTAATTTCCAAGCCTTCTACATTTACATTTAAGGTATATTTATTGTTTGGTGTAACTTGAAAAGTCGGAGAAATATATTTTCCTGCTTGTAAAGGATCTTCGGTAAAAATGGTTTCTATCCCATCTTTGTCCACCACCTTAACAATTGCCCCAGACAACACCTCAAATCCGCCATCATCGTAAACGCTTCCCGAACGCGACAATAAGACATAACTTTCACCTAAAAAGTTGCGCCCTACACCTTCCACCACAATTTGACGATCGGCATCATTTAAGGGAATTTCAATTACTTTTTCGCAAGCAATCATCAAAAATAATCCTAAAAAAGCCGTGCTTAAAACAAGTCTATTTCTCATATCTTAAAAGTTGAAGATGTAAGTAATTGATGGAACAATTTTAAAGAGCGACAATTGAACCGCTTCTGTTTTTCCAGTTTCAGCATTTTCTCTGAAATCAATTGAAAAGGCGTTTTCACGTGCATAGGCATTGTAAACTGAAAAATTCCAACTTGATTCAAATTTTTTAGGTACTTGTGTCACTTTTCCAGTTTCAGCATCTGTAACTGTTTTAAACTTTTTATTCGTTAAGGTTAAACCTAAATCTAAGCGGTGATAATCTGGCATTCGGTACCCATTTCGTTCGCTGTATAAATTGACAACTTGCCCTTGGATTTCATATTTTCCACTTGGGAATGTCACAGCGTTACCTGTATTGTACACCCACGTAGCAGAAACAGTAATTCGATCCGTTAAATTGTACATCCCAACTATCGCAAAATCGTGTGTTCTGTCTTGTCTTGCAACATACCAATTGCCATCGTTAATTTGGTCGAATTTTCGCTCTGTACGAGACAAGGTATACGTCACCCAACCCGTAAATTTCCCGCGTCTTTTTTTCAATAAAAACTCAATTCCATACGCACGACCAATTCCGTAAAGCAATTCACCTTCCACCGCAGGATTCAAGGTCACCTCTGCTCCATCACGGTAATCGATGACCCGTTGCATCCCTTTATAATAGGTTTCAACAGAGAATTCGAGCATATTGTCATAAAAATTTTGGAAATACCCAATGGCAATTTGATCGGCAATTTCTGGACGAATATTATTACTTGATGGCACCCAAATATCTGTTGGCAACGAAGATGTTGAATTAGACACCAAGTGCAAAAATTGATAATTTCTAGAATAAGAAGCTTTTAACGAACTGTTTTCAGTCACGCTGAAGTTTAAACTTGCACGCGGAGCTAAACCGTAGTATGATTTAACAGGCTCCCAACGATCGTATTTTACCGTGTCAGTAACGTTACCATCTTCGTCATACGAAAAGATATTCCCAGGCCCAATTTGTGTAAAATTTGAAAAACGAAGACCATAAACCAATTTCCAACGTTTTTTTAAGGTTTGTTCATTGGATACATACAGCGAAGATTCAAGTGAATACCTATTTTCAATATCATTTAAAGTAAACCCAATGTCTGCCCCTGTTTCAATTTCACCTGGTCTGAAGGTATGGTGAATAAAATCACCTCCAAAACTGAGGGTCTTATTAGAGTTGATAAAAAACACAAAATCCTCTTTTATATTGATGTCTTGAATCTCTGAACCAATTTGAAAGGTTTGATTTCCTGCGCCAAATTTGATTTTGTAGTTGTAATTACTAAAAATGACGGAAGTATTCCCAAAAAGACGTTCGCCATACAAGTGATTCCAACGCATGGTTCCTGTTGCATTTCCCCAATCAAAGCCAAACTGATCTGCAAAGCCAAAATTATCTCGACCAAAATAACCTGATATAAAAATTCGGTCATTTTTTCCCAATTTATAATTGGCTTTTGCATTTAAATCATAAAAATAAAGAATCGAATTTTGTGCTTGTTCGTTGTTGGACAGACGCAAGAAAACATCCGCATACGTTCGTCGTCCAGAAATAATAAAGGCACCTTTGTCTTTTACAATCGGCGCTTCTATTGTCAAACGCGAAGAAATCAGCCCTAACCCCCCACTTGCCGAGAATTTTTTAAGGTTCCCGTCTTTCATTTTAATGTCCATCACTGAGGATAAACGACCACCGTAACTAGCTGGCGCACCACCTTTGTATAATTTCACATCTTTTAAGGCATCCGAATTAAAAACAGAAAAGAACCCAAGTAAATGCGAAGCATTGTAAACAGGCGCTTCGTCCAACAGAATTAAATTTTGATCTGCCGATCCACCACGAACATAAAACCCTGAATTTCCTTCACCTGCCGATTTTACCCCAGGTAATAATTGTAAGGTTTTTAAAATGTCCTTTTCCCCAAAAATTACAGGGATATTTTCTACATCCTTTACACTGATTTTGTCCACACCCATTTCAGCCGAAGTCACATTTTCATCTAGTTTTTGACCAGTCACTTCCACCACCCCAAAAACTCTACCTTCGGCCACCATTTCCATATTCATGGTTTTATTCGAAGTCATTTCAACTGTTTTTACTTGGTTTTCAAACCCAAGCGATTTAAAAGTGATCGTGTACGTTCCTTTTGGGAGGGTTAATGAATAAAACCCATAATCATTGGTTAAGGCACCAACACCGGGTAATTCGTTCACCAAAACACGCGCTCCAATAATATCTTCGCCGGTGTCACCATCTTTCATACTACCACTCAAGGTGAATTTTTCTTGCGCAAACGAACTTGCTAAAACAAAAAACGAGAGTAAAAGAAATCCTATTTTTTTCATAATTTGAATTTTGAGCATGAGGCCACTAAAAAGTCGTTCCTCAAATCGTTTACAAATTTCGGACTTTAATTTCGGATTAAGTTAATTTTTCAACAAATAATCTAAATTCCTCTATTAAAGAATTCTTTTATCGGTTGATTGGTTCAAATGCCACCCGTTTTGATTAGTCCGTTCGATGGAGACACATTAAACATTGTTCAAAACTAGCAAACGGTCGACCTCAACTAACAAAGTAAAATTGTACCTTCGTTCAAACTGAATTGTATAAGGTTATCTCAAAATTGCTTTAGCTATGGAAAAGGAATATATCGATTGGATTCACGAATTGAAAATTAAAATTCGTGCTGCACAACTTAAGGCCAATATAGCAGTAAATGAAGAAATGCTAATACTTTATTGGGAGATTGGTAAAAGCATTATCGAGAAACAAAATCAATTTGCTTGGGGCAGCAAAATTGTTGAACAAATGGCCAAAGATTTGAAGCGAGAACTGCCAGAAACAAATGGTTTTTCAAGAACTAACCTATTTGAAATGCGTAAGTTTTATTTGTTCTACAAGGACAGTAAATTAGTCCACCAGCTTGGTGGACAATTAGAACTTACAACCTTAATTACCGAAAATGAAATAGCACAACAAACTGCTAATCAATTGTCCAAAGACAGTATTTTAAGTAAAATTCCTTGGAGGCATCACGTCCCTACTTTAAATAAAAATTACGTGCTGTTGTGTGCCACCATATCCCGCTATACGCTATAGTTGTCGCCTTGGCGCATAAGTCAACTAGGCTGTTTTGCTCATTTCCGCTGGTCATAAGCAAACAACCAGTTAACTAAATGCGCCAAAACGCCAAGCTGCCGCTGCTATCGGGGGTGGTAATCCTTCTTGCCCGTCAATTGGGACATGAGCTGTTTGATTTTGGAATTTCTCTTGGCTATCAATTTACCTTTTCGCGCAATAAAAAACTTTGTTTCATGCTAGGTTTAAAACATACATTTTTTCCTTATGTGTACGATAAAGGACTTGAATTTTATGATATTCCTAGCTCACCCAGAAATGTTTCAACCTTGACACTTGGAATTGGATTTAATTTCACTAAAAAGACAAATCAAATCCCTTAAATCAGTTTATTTAACTAATTTTAATCAGAAAGATTCCTACATAAGGTGCGACATTTGATTGAAAAGAAACAATAATGACCGATTCACATATCCAAATAAATACGTTAGGAATGGCTCATTTTTGCATTCATCATAACGATCCAATTGACATTCTTAGAGAGTACTATTCTATTTCAAACTTATCAGAGAAGCAATCAGTAAAAAAAATAGATTGGGACTTTATTTACAAGGAAAACGAAAAAAGCAAGAGATTTATATTACTTACAGACTTGAACGGCTGGAGTTATATTATATGGACATACTGGGACTTTCAGGAAAATGTGGTTTTAGCCACTGACTTCTCTAAAATACTAAAAACAACAGTAAACTATTATTTTGTTGACTCTTATATTGCCACATCAAGATGGGTTTTTGCTAACAATGGTATATTAACACGAGCTTATTTTGAATCTCACGGAAATAAACTATTCGATTTCGGTACCAATGAAGTTGAATCAGAATTAAGATTGAATATAAAAGAAGTTTTTGTTGAGAGTATTTTTTGGGATTTATACGAAAAGACTTGTCAATCGCTTGAACTTGTGAATAGACAAAATAGAAAAGAACTAAAATTGTATACAGGCTTGCTCGAAGATAGGAAAAACAACTGATGGCAGCTAAGACCTACACATTACCCGACATAAAGCCCGCTTCCCCATCAAGGCAAAAATTCAGAATTCAACCAATACCCCCAAAAAATTAAAAACAAAATAATAACTTTGGCTTTGTGTAACCCACTTAGTTGGTCGCATGAAATTGTGACGTATTTTTGTCCAATCCTACTCTTATCTTAATGGATGGGTTTTTAAACAAAGTCACTATTTTAAAAGCAAGTTGAAAAATGGAAAATAATAGATTTAAAAATTTATTTCTAGTGCTGTTAGTGATCCTTTTCCTCATCGGCATTCCATATTTACTGTATGCCTTGGGGTCATTAATCCAAATCAATTCATTCGGCTATATCAATAATTGGTGGATTGTTTTGCTTTTTATCGTTGTACTCATTTCCGTTTTTATCCTGCGGCGCCTAAATTTTGACAAATACATGGGCCATTTTTTCCTTTTGCTCCTTACCATTCCCTTTTTTCTCCTTGGCATCAAATTGGGCACAAACTCCCCAATCGACATGGATTCTTATGCCTTGCTCGTGGAAAAAGAGAAACAAATCGATCAGTTGGACGCCGAACGCACCAATTTAGAAAACGACTTATTCAATTTAGAAAATCACGCTGCTCAAAATACAGATTTTAAACGATACGAACTTGTTTTCTTCGAACCCAATCGCGCCGAGCTTTCGGAATACAACAAAAACAAAATTAAGGACTTCATCTCCACCCAAGAAAATTGCAAATTAAATGTCAACGGATATTCAGACGATTCCGGAAATGAATCAACCAATATGGAAATCTCATTAAAAAGAGCGAACAATGTAGCCGACTATATCAGGTCTATCAATTTAGAAAATCATACCATCCGTAAGGTTCAAGGGTATGGCCACAGCGACGAATTAACCGCCAATAAAAATGAATTGTCCCGCGCCATTAACAGAAGAGTCAGCATTGAATTCGTCGAAAAAAATGACATCGTAATTGTATCTGGCAGGATAAGGATTCACGAGGACCTCACCAAAACTAGCCACCAACTAAAAGTCCTGAAAGAACAAAGAGACAGCCTGCGAACGCTCATTTTTACGCCTGAAGACTAGTTTTACTTCTGTTTTTTTTATCAGAACCTAATCCTGCTTTTCGCTTTAGTTGCCGCTTCGGCGCATAAGGCAACTAGGCTGTTTTGCCCGTTTCCGCTGGTCACATGCAAACAACCAGTTGGCTAAATGCGCCAAAACCCCAAGCTGCCGCTGCAATCAGGGGTAGTTTTTTCACAAAATATTCAATTCCTATTATTTTGAATTTGTCTCCTTTTGCATGTTATGTGTCTGTAAAAATTAATATCTTAG
>JADZFJ010000119.1 GCA_020849935.1 Crocinitomix sp.
CTTTTATAGACATTGATTAAACTTTCGACTTCAGAAAGGCGTATTTCTACTTGAATTAACTGTTCTTTTCTTAATTTTTTGAGAATCACCAAATCACGAATCAATTTAAATTGTTTGCGCAACCCAATTAATCGGAGACCTAATAACCTCAATTTTGCATTGTTAAAAGAATACACAGTTTGGTCAAATCGTGCTAGGAAATATTGGCTTTCTTTGGCGACATCATTGCTTAATTTTTCTCGTAAGATGCGATCTTCCATCATTTGGGCCATGACTTTATTCTCGAAATAACCTCCGTCCAATACATCCCATCTTAAACCAGCTTGAACCCGACGTTGGTAACCAACATTATCCTCGATGTCTTGCACCGGATCCACATTAAAATTTTCCACGTAATTCCCAGAAAAATCTACCCCGATATCTTTGCGTAATTGCTCAGCTCTTTTTTGGAGATAAATTGAACGATCTGGAAAATGCGCAACATCCTGAATGGTTGAAATTTGACGAATGACGGTTAAAGAAGTATCCCTAAACTCCATCGGCGAATAAGAATAATTATGAAACATTTCCTTTAGCTCAGTAATTTTTGCTTGCAACACTGAATCTTCCTGACAAAAACCAGTATGCAATAACATCACTACCAAACATGTAAATAACAACTTCATAGGTACAAATAGCGGCGCAAATATAACTTTTTTGGTGTTATCAATCGATTTAAGGTCAGGATTTAATTTAATCTCTTTCACGCTTTAATTACAAGTACAATTACAAATTCCCCCATGTCTATGTTTATTTAATTTTATCCGTATAAAAACCTAAAAAAACTAGTAATTTGTCAATACGTTAGAACCATCGAATGGTTACGAAATTGAATACAATTAATGCAATTTTGTGAAATTTTGGGTAAAATTAGTTGAAAGGAAGGACAATTTTTGCCCCACAATCAAAATGCCCTTGGGGACACGCTTTAAACCCATGCAAGCCACATGGGCGGCACGAAAGTTTCTCCTCCACCTCCACAATTTTTGAATCGGTGGACAAAGGACCGAATCCAAAAGCGGGTATGGTGGAACAAAAAAACGCGGTGACCGGGGCATTCATCGCACTTGCCAAATGTAATGGGGCTGAATCGTTCACAAAGGTTCGTTTGGCTCTTTCTATTAATGCAGCAGATTGTAAAAGTGTCAATTTTCCAGCAAGATTGATACAATTCTGCGTGTCTGATCGTGTGATAAGGTCATTGATAAAATTTTCATCCGAAGGAGCGCCAATTAAATATATTTTACGATGGATGGATTGATATTTAATGAGTTCAATCCATTTTTCAACGGGCAATTGTTTTGTAAACCAGACAGATGCTGGTGCCATCACTACAAAATCAGGCTGATCTCCAACTAATGATGAAACCATCGCATTATCTGCGTCACTTGGATAAAGTTTAGGTTTTAAAGGATGTTTGCACGTTGATTCTATTTCTTCGTCGGCCAAATCAAAATTTCGGTCAACTTCGTGTTTTCCGCTTTCCAACTCATGTTTTATTTTTCGATCGTAGGCGAAAGAAATTGGATTGGACGCAAAGCCTATCTTTAAATCGGCTTTCATAAACCAGGTGATAAAACCTGTACTTGCATATCGCTGTAAATTGTACACGTAGGCATAATTGGTTTTTCTCAACTTCTTGATTACCCCCAATAAATTTCTGTACTTTTTTTCTTTCTTATTCCAAACGATCACCTCGTTAATAAAGGGATGATTGACCAACAACGATTCATTTCCTTTTCTAACGAGTAGATCAATTAAACAAGGTTCTGTGGCATGTTTATGTAATGTATCAACTAAAGAGGTTGCCAAAATAACATCTCCAATGAACGCGGTTTGTATGATGAGAATTTTTTTCAATGCTAATTCAAATGCTTGTATTCATCTCTTACCGAATCATCAATCGCAATGGAACGACCATTGCCATCGACACGAACAAATGTAAAAATTGTTGAGCATACCTTTTGTTCTTCACCCGAATAAAAATCCTTCTTCCGTGCTTCAATATAAACTGTTAATGATGACTTCCCTACTCTTCTAACCACCCCAAAAATGATGACTTGTTCGCCAATTTTTACCGGTCGTTCAAAAACCAATTCATCTATTTTAACGGTCACCATGTTTGGGTTTTTACACACGCTACAGGCCCAAGTTGCCGCCGATTCATCCAACCAAGCCAACATGTTTCCGCCAAAAAGATTTCCATTGACACCGATGTCTTTGGTCAGGCACAGTTTAATAGCCAATTTTTCCATAATTATTTTTCAATCAACGATAAGAGGTTTTTAGCCCATTTTTCGGTAGTTAATTTCATTCCTAATTCATGACTTGTCTCACTCATTTTTAGTAAGGTTTCGTTGTTCAAGGACATCATTTCCAACATCACTTTTTTGAGCGCTTGTAAATCTCCTGCTTTAAATTCGAACCCATTTCCAATCTTTTCGTGATCCAACGGTTTTTGAAAAAAAACTTCGCGCGAACCTATTTCATCACTCAAAATTAGTGGAAACCCTGAAATAGCGAATTCTTGCACACTTACACCCCAAGGTTCAAATTTACTTGGCAAAATATAAACGCCAGTTTCACAAATATAGGGTTCCAATTGATTTGGTTGAACAAATCCGACGTGCTTTATTTTAGGATGTTCCATTTTATTTTCCCATTCTTCTCCTGTTCCCAAACACCATAATTCCCATTCGCTGGGTATTTCATCTTGAATTTGTTTAAAGGCTTCCCACAATTCAAAAATTCCCTTGTGTTCGACATAACGCGCCACGTAAATAAAACGTTTTGGAAATTCGTTAGATTTAATTTGTTTTGCTTTTGTATAAATAGCGTCAAAAAATGGAGTATTTGCGCAATAAAAACCAGTAAGTGTATGTTTACCAAAACCTAATCGTTTTGCAAATTCTGCTTGTTTTGTGCCCGGCACCCAAGCATGTGTAAAATACCGCTTTAAATAAAATGGCGATACCAAGGCTGCTATGCGCTGTTTCAAGGTTCCTTTCCAATGATTATCCAATGACATAACACGAATCACTTTTTTATCCAAGGTTTTGACAATTTTCAAATAATCTTTGTCCATCCAACCGCTGCAAACGACCATATCCGGTGAAAATTCAATTACCTGATTTGTCAATTCCACCGTTTTATCCTTCTGTTTTGTAATCACTTTTACACGATCAGAATTTTCAAATTCGAAAGGAGCTTCGGTGTTTGTTGGCCAGCGAATAATCATGACTTGAGCATTTTCAGCCAGTTTTTCGACACAGGCTAAAAAATAACCTGCAATTTCGCTGTATAAAAACACTATTTTTGTCATTCAACTTATTTACGCTACAAAAGTACATTTTTGATTTATGACTACGCTCAAACATACTTTTTTTTGTCCTTCCATTTCATCAGGGGTCCTTTCGGAAGATGATTCGCACCATGCCGCGCGCGTTTTAAGATTACAAAATGGGAATGAAATCACAGTGATAGATGGGAAAGGAAGACGCGCTATTGCAAAAATCACCAGTGTTGACCGAAAAAAACTCGAATTTTCAGTGATCTCTGATTTTCAAGCTCCCGTGCCAAATATGTCCCTCCATATTGCAATCGCTCCAACAAAAAACTTAGACCGATTTGCCTTTTTTCTGGAAAAAGTGGTTGAAATTGGGGTGCAAGAAATCACTCCAATTCTCACTAAAAATTCGGAGCGAAAAGTATTGAGTCATGATAAACTCGAAAAATATGCACTTTCAGCCATGAAACAATCTGGTAATCTTTTTTTGCCTGTCTTAAATGAACTTGTTCCCTTTAAGACATTTATGGAGAAAAATCATTCTTCGACTCAATGTTTTATTGCGCA
>JADZFJ010000120.1 GCA_020849935.1 Crocinitomix sp.
GAAACAGTTTCAATGTATAATTTTTCCACTTGATTTCGCGCCCAAGCAGTTCGTCTCAAAAATTTTAAGCTCGAACGAATGCTTGGATTAGTATTAAAGCAATTAATTCGAATCCGATCGCCCAACTCCTCCCATCCATACACTTCCAAAAGTAATTCCAGCATATCTTCTAACTTAACCCCATGAAGTTTGTTGTTAGATTGATCACCGGGATGATTTTTTTCTGTCATGCGTAATTTTTCTTTTGGATAAAGATATTACAATAATTTAAAAGCGGTGTTTAGTTCATTGTTCAACTTCATCAACTCAAGATAAAAAGCTTGGGTTAACCATTCAAATCGAGATCATGACCAAACAATACAAAATTCATACACAACAAATTAAAGGCGAATTTGTTACTGTGTTTCAGTTAATTTTGTTTGTAAGGTAAATCAATAAGTATCATGAACTATTTTAAGCCAATCATATTCAGTTTCGTTTTCTTTGGATTTTTTTCGAAGGGTGCTTTTGGACAGAACCTGCTTAATGACCTGAAAAATTTACAGGAAATTGAAACTGTTCGAGATGGACAATTTTCAACACTTCCGTCTTATCTAAAATTCAAGAAAGGGAGCGAATTAGCAATTTCAGAATTTGAACAATGGATCAAAACGCATTTGCAACTTGCGCCTGAGTTTGGTTTTCAATTACTAAGCAATGAGACAGATAATTTGGGACACCTCCATTATCGGTATCAGCAAACCTTCAAAGGTCTTCCGTTAGAAGATGCGATTTGGATTGCCCATACAATCAACAATAAAGTGTATTCTTGCAACGGTTTGATCTACAAAAATTTCCCCACTAACACAGCCATTACTTTATCTGAAACAGATGCCTTGACAAAAGCGATCGAAAAAGTAAATGCAGAAACTTATAAATGGGAATTACCCAACGAAGAAGCGCATTTAAAATGGGAAAGTGGAAATCCCGCAGCAACCTATTATCCCAAAGGAGAATTGGTTTTTGTGGCAACAGGTAAAAATTTTGAAGCAGCTACGCTTAAATTAGTGTATAAGTTCAACATTTACGCACAAAAGCCGCTGTACCGAGCCAATGTTTATGTTGATGCAAATTCAGGTGAAATTGTTCGGGAAAATTTATTAATTCACCATGCCGACACGCCTGGAACGGCGCAAACTGCCTACAGTGGTCCTCAGCCAATTATCGCGGATAGTTTCGAGGGTGCGTATCGGTTAAGAGATGGGAGTAGAGGTAATGGGATACGAACATTTGATCTCAATACGAGTACTGAATATGGAAGTGCAGTTGATTTTATCGATTTAGATAATGACTGGAATAACATCAATCCCGAATTAGATGAATATGCAACGGACGTTCATTGGGGAACCGAAAGAGCGTACGATTACTTTTTCGAAAACTTCGACAGAAATAGTATTGACAACGATGGTTTTCAGTTAAATAGTTATGTGCACTATGATTTTGGATATTTTAACGCCTTTTGGGATGGCGAACGTTTGTCGTATGGAGATGGAGGTTTGCCACTTTCACCGCCAATTACCACCATCGATATTGTGGGGCACGAAATTACACATGGATTAACAGCCAATACGGCCAACTTGCTGTATGAATCTGAAGCAGGTGGATTAAATGAATCCTTTAGTGACATATTTGGAACCGCCATTGAAGAATTTTCTAAACCTGGTGAATGGAATTGGTTGATAGGTACTGAAACAGGAACCACTTTTCGTTCGATGTCAGATCCAAAAGCATACACTTGTCCAGATACTTATCGAGGTGAATATTGGGAAGATTTTGGTTTGGTTCATCGTAATAGTGGGGTTCAAAATCATTGGTTTTATCTTTTAACGATGGGCGGTGCTGGAATTAATGATCTAGGAGACACCTACGAAGTTGTACCAATTGGAATTGATGATGCGAGTTCCATTGCCTTTAGAAATTTAACCGTTTATTTAACCCCAACTTCAAATTACGAGGATGCACGATTTTATTCGGCGCTTGCGGCAGAAGACCTATTCGGACTTTGTTCCGAACAAGTCGTTCAAACGGTGAATGCTTGGTACGCTGTTGGGGTAGGTGAACCATACACTTCTGAAGTCATCGCCGATTTTTCTTTTTCAGAAGTTTCGGGATGCCGCTTGCCTTTTTCGGTCTCTTTTGAAAATGAAGGTAGCAATGGAGATAGTTATTTATGGAATTTTGGAGATGGCACCACCAGCACCGATGAAAATCCGACACATGTTTACACAACTGAAGGGGAATTTGATGTCTCACTTGAGATTGATGGAGCCGATTGTGCTGGCGAAATAGTGGAGGATCTTAAAATTATTGAAGCCTTAGTGGTCATAACCGAAGACGAAGCGTGTCCGTATAATTTTCCTGTCGCAGGAATTGGAGCAGCATTAACTTCTTGCGATGGAACATTATTTGACAGTGGAGGAGCTGATGGAAATTATGGCATTGCCGAAGTTGCCTCACTCACCATAAGTCCAATTGATGCCTTAACCGTTCAACTTGATTTTGTGACATTTGACGTGCAAGGAGAGGATTTAGGCGATGGCACTTGTTTTTATGACGTGCTTTCAATTTATGACGGACCAGACGAATCTTATCCATTAATTGGACATTATTGTAATGGTGTATTGAGCCCTGGTACAGTGAATTCAACCGGTCCATCAATTAGCCTTTATTTTTATTCCGATATTAACGAAGCATCCAATGAAGGATTTGAAATTCAATGGTCATGCACTAAAGAAAATGACGATTTAGGCATCACAACTAATTCTGCTCAAAAAGGGATAATTATTTATCCAAATCCAACAAATAATTTAGTGAATATCGTCAGTCAAAACATACAAAATGGGCTGATTGAAGTGCGTGATGTGACTGGTAGAAAACTGCTTTCAACCCAATTAACAAACCAATTAACCCAAGTCAATTTGGCGAACTATCAAGCTAAAGGCCTGTATTTTATTCATGTTTTGAATGAAACGGGGGAGACCATCGTTTATGAAAAGGTGGTATTGAATTAACCGAATTTTCAGCTCCAAAATAAAACAATTAAATTTCAATAAACCGATTAAACACCAAAACATCCCAAATGCTAAATATGTCATACAAAAGGCGTAATATTTGAGCTTTGGGGGATTATTACGTTAACTTTGTACTACATTCAATCAAAAAATGTTTTTATGAAATTCAGAATTCGTCATCTTATTTTATCAAGTTTATTTGGTCTTTGCACAATTCAATTATCAGCGCAAAGATTAGTGAACAACTTGGAAAATGTTCAAGAAGTGGACTATGTCCGTCCTGGTCAATTTTCCGATCTACCTGCCTTTATTGAGTTTAAAAAGGGACAAGAAATTGCCATCGCAAATTTTGAATCTTGGATTAAAACAAACTTGAATTTAGCACCAGAAATGGGCTTCAAATTACTGAAACAAGAAAATGATCAAATGGGTCATACCCACTTTCGCTTTCAACAAACATTTAATGGCACGCCGCTGGAGGATGCAATTTGGATTGCGCACACAATTGATGGCCGTGTTTATTCATGTAATGGATTAATTTACAAAACACTTCGGGTGAATCCAGCAACAAACTTGAACGAAGCTGGTGCATTGCAAAAAGCATTAGACAAAATTGGAGCAGAAACATACAAATGGCAAATGCCAGGCGAAGAGACTCATTTAAAGTTGGAGTCTGGTGATCAAACTGCAACCTATTTCCCGACAGGAGAATTGGTTTATGTAGCATCAGGTAATAAATTTGAAGCAAGTTCGTACCGATTAGCCTATAAATTTAATATCTACGCGCACAAACCATTGTACCGCGCAAATGTCTATGTGGATATTAATACTGGAGAAATTATTCGTGAGAATTTATTAATTCATCATGCTGACACCCCAGGAACTGCGCACACTGCTTATAGTGGCCCACAAACAATTATTGCCGATAGTTTTGAAGGTTCGTACCGTTTGCGCGATGCGAGTAGAGGGGATGGAATTCGCACCTTCGATTTGAACAACGGTGAAGATTATGGTTCGGCTGTTGATTTTATTGATACAGACAACGATTGGAACAATATCAATCCGCAACAGGACGAATATGCAACTGATGGACATTGGGGAGCAGAAATGACCTATGACTACTATTTTGAAACTTATGGAAGAAATAGTATTGATAACGAAGGTTTTCAATTAAACAGTTATGTGCATTACAGCTTTGGATTTTTTAATGCATTCTGGGATGGTGAACGGATGACCTATGGGGATGGAGATGGAGCGCCTTCTACTCCATTAACCACAATGGACATTGTTGGACACGAAATTACACACGGATTAACCAGCAATACGGCAAATTTAGTCTATGCGGATGAGTCGGGTGCTTTAAATGAATCTTTCAGTGATATTTTTGGAACCGCTATCGAGGAATATTCAAAACCAGGCGATTGGGATTGGCTTTTAGGGGTTGAAATGGGCGTAACTATTCGTTCGATGTCAAATCCAAATTTGTATGCTTGCCCTGATACTTACGGTGGTGAAATGTGGATAGATGGAGCAGATGTTCACACCAACAGCGGGGTACAAAATCATTGGTATTATCTTTTAACCGAAGGTGGAGCTGGGACAAATGATGTAGGGGATGTTTATAGTGTGACGGGATTAGGAATTGATGATGCAAGTGCCATTGCGTTCAGAAACCTTACCGTGTACTTAACACCTTCTTCTAATTATGCAGATGCTAGATTTTATTCGATTAAAGCGGCAGAAGATCTTTTTGGTGAATGTACAGATGAGGTGACTCAGACAATTAATGCTTGGTATGCAGTTAACGTAGGCGAACCATTTTCATCGGAAGTAATTGCAAATTTCTCAACAGACGGTACCACAACTTCGTGCAGACTTCCATTTACAGTAACTTTTGAAAATGAAAGTATTAACGGAGATGATTTTGTATGGAATTTTGGCGACGGTGCCACAAGTACAGAAATGAATCCAACTCACACCTATACCACCGAAGGTACTTTTGACGTTACACTTGAAGTTTCAGGCGCACTTTGTGAAGGTGGAATTGGAGAAGATACAGAAATTTCTGAC